>JANXCZ010000040.1 GCA_025060075.1 Thermodesulfovibrio sp. | reverse complement strand
TAACACCTCAAGAACATCTTCAACTTGGATTAAGTTATGAAAAAAAGGGGCTTATTGAGGAGGCTATAAAACACTACAAAGAGGCTTCAAAATCAGATGCAAGAGGCTTTCTTTTTCTTGGAAATTTATATCTAAATCAAGAAAAATATGAATATGCAGAGGAATGCTATAAAAAAGCCATTAAAAAAGATGATAAACTTGCAGATGCATATAATAATCTAGCATGGCTTTATTGGATGAAAGCTAAAAATCTTGAAGAGGCTGAGAGAATGGTAAAAAAAGCAATAGAAATTGAAAGGAACAATCCAGATAAAATCATAATTTATCAAGATACACTTGAAAAGATTATTAGAAAAAAATTAGAAAACAAAAAAGCTTTAGATTGAAGTTTTATATTGAGGCAAACTTGATAAATTATGTAATATATTTTAGACTGAGTTGATTGTATGATGAAAACTTAACAGTTGAAGATTGGATAAATTTGTTATTGTCTTGATTTTTAAAGTTTTGAGTAATATTTTTTTTGGAGGTGTTTTGATGATAAGAAAAATTATTGCTATTTATCTTTCTGTTGCTATTTTAGTAATTGGAGTGGTTCAATCATTGAGTGCCGGAGTTATTCCTTCAGAGATGACTCTTAGGTGCACGAGTCAGGATCTTGAAAAAATTCAAAAGTTTCTTGAGATGAAGATTGTTTCTCAAAGACTTAAAGATTTTGGATATTCTGAAAAGGAAATAATGGAGAGACTATCAAATCTTGATGAGCAAACTTTACATAAGATTGCCTTAAAGATTGATGAAATAAAAATTGCAGGCGATGCTGGAACAGCTTTAATTTTAGCACTTTTAATAATAGCCCTTGTTGTGCTTATTATTAACCTTACAGGTCATAGAGTAGTGATTAGATGATAAACATTATAGAAGGGTTGACAAAAACTTAAAACCAATGGTAAAAAAATAAGTCAAAGGGATTTCAGTTTTTAGTTCAAAATCTTTACGAGAAAGGAGGTGACAGGAGGAGATGAAGAAGATATTGGCATTGGTACTTTCCTTGATGTTAATGGTATCTTTTAGCTTAGCCTTGGGATGCAAGAAAGCCGAGGAACCTAAGAAGCCAGAAGCACCAGCACCTGCACCAGCACCGGCACCAGCACCTGAAAAGCCAGCTGAGAAACCAGCAGAAAAACCAGCTGAAAAGCCAGCTGAGAAGCCAGCAGAAAAACCAGCTGAAAAGCCAGCTGAGAAACCAGCAGAGAAGAAAAAATAGTTTATCAGAAAACAAAAGCAACACCAGGATTAAATCCTGGTGTTGCTTTAATCTAATTAAAAATGTTAAACTTTCCAAAAGAGTGGGTTTCCCCACTCTTTTATTTTGAGTAATTGAGGGAAAAAATGAATATTAAGGAATTGAAAGAGAAAATAATAAATTATGCTAATGTAGTTGCTGAACAGGAAGGAATGGAAATTCTTGAAGTGGAACTATATCCCGGTGGTAATGGATTAATTTTGAGAATTTTTATTGATAAAGAGGGAGGAGTAACTATAAAGGATTGTGAAAATTTTTCAAGAGAAATAGAGGCTATACTTGATGTTGAAGATCCTATAAAAACTTCATATACTCTTGAGGTTTCATCTCCAGGAGTTAACAGGCCTCTTAAAGAAAAAAGAGATTTTTTAAGAAACATAGGAAGAAAGGTAAAGATTACTACAAAGGAAAAAATAGCTGATAGTACATTTTTTATAGGTAAGGTTGTTGACGTAGGAGAGGACTGGGTAAGATTAGAGCTTCAGGAAACAAAAACTAAAGGAGTTAAGAAAAAAGGTAAGGCAGAACTTTTATTTATACCTTTCAATAAGATCTTAAAAGCACAAGTTTACTTAGGATAAATCTATGGGAAAAGAGCTTAAATTTTTAGCAGAACAAATAATGAAAGAAAAGGGAATTGGGAAGGATGCTGTGATAGAGCTTCTTGAGGCAGCTTTAATCTCAGCTATAAGGAAAAAGTATGGAAATAGATCTTCAATTAAAATAAAGATTGAACCAAAAAATTTTGATATTAATATCTTTGAGGTAAAAAAGGTTGTAGAGGAAGTAAAGGATCCTTCCTCTGAAATCTCAATAGAAGAAGTAAAACAAAAGTATGTTGACAAAGGCATTGGAGATACTGTTGAGATTCCTCTGTCAATTCAGGATTTTGGAAGAATTGCAGTTCAGACGGCAAAACATGTGCTTTTTCAGAAGATAAGAGAGATTGAACGATCACAAATTTTTGAGGAGTTTAAGGATAAAGTTGGTGATATAGTTAGTGGGACGATATTAAGAAAAGAAAAAGGAAATTATTATCTTCTTGTAGGCAAAGCAGAAGCAGTTTTACCAGAAAAAGAAGTTCTACCGCAGGACAACTTAAAAAGAGGTGATATTGTAAAAGCATATATATTTGAAGTTAAACAAACATCAAAGGAGCCTCTTATAAAACTTTCAAGGACTCATCCAAACTTTGTAATAGGTTTATTTACTCTTGAAGTTCCTGAGATACAAGATGGAATAGTAGAGATAAAGAGTATCGCAAGAGATCCAGGAGAAAGAACCAAAATAGCAGTTGCATCAAAGGATCCTTCAGTAGATCCTGTAGGAGCATGTGTTGGAATGAAAGGAACACGAGTTCAGGCAGTTGTTAGAGAGTTAAAGGGTGAAAGAATTGATATAATTCCTTATAGTGAGGATATAAGTTTTTTTATTGCAAAGGCTCTTACTCCAGCAACTGTGCTTAAGGTAGGTATAAATGAAAATGAAAAAACAGCAGTTGTCGTTGTTGAAAATGATCAACTCTCATTAGCAATCGGAAAAAAGGGGCAAAATGTTAGACTTGCTTCAAAATTAACTGGCTGGAGTATTGATGTATTAAGTGAATCAGAATATGCTCAGATTAAACATAAAGAGACAGAAAAAACCTAAAAAGACAACATAAGAAAATGATCAAAATAAATGAATGTTCATGGATTAAATCTTCCAATTCAGTATCTAAAAGGAGTAGGTCCTAAGAGAGCTAATCTTCTTAAAAGATTAGGTATAGAAACAGTTAAAGATGCATTATACTACTTACCTACACAATATGAAGACAGAAGAAATAAGAAAACTATCTTTGATATAACTCCAGGAGAGATTGTAACTGCAGAGGGTTCAATAGTTCAAATTAATGAAATTAAAACAAGAACAAATTTATCTATAATTGAAGCAATCATTTCCGATGGTACAGGCTTTCTTAAGGCAAAATGGTTCAATCAGACTTATTTAAAGAAAATTTTAAGAGAAAAAACTAAAATTAAGCTTTTTGGAAAGGCTCAACTTGACTATAGAGGAAACTATCTGGAAATTCTTAATCCAGAGTATGAATTAGTAGAGCATAACTTAAATGCTCAAACTCAAGATATTGTTCCAATATACAGGCTTACCGAAGGTCTATCACAAAAGCAGATGCAGTCAATAATGCAGTCTGCTTTAGAGTTTGCCTTTCCATATATAGAAGATCCATTGCCTGAAAAACTGATAAAGAAATTGAATTTTCCATATCTAAGAGAAGCTATTAAATGTATTCATATACCTCCTAACGATGCAGATATTAAACTTTTAAATGAAAAAAATTCCGATTTCCATAGAAGAATCATCTTTGATGAACTATTTTTTCTTCAGCTTGGCATACTTCTAATAAAACAAAACAGACTCTGTGAAAAAGGTATATCTTTTAATCCTAAAGGTAATCTATTGAGGAAATTTTTTGAAAATCTTCCTTTTAAACTAACATCAGCACAAAAAACAGTAATAAATGAGATATTAGAAGATATGAAAAAACCAACTCCTATGAACAGACTTCTTCAAGGAGATGTAGGCTCTGGCAAGACAGTTGTTGCTGTAACAGCAATGCTTGCTGCCATAGAGTGTGGATATCAAGCAGCTTTAATGGCACCTACAGAAATACTTGCAGAACAACACTACTTAAATATTTCCTCAATGCTTAAGGGATTACCTGTCAATATCTTAATTCATACATCATCTTATAACAAGCATTCTAATCTTATAAGTTCTGGTGCTGTAGATCTCATTATTGGTACTCATGCATTAATACAAGAAAATATTCGCTTTAAAAATTTAGGTCTTGTTGTGATAGATGAACAACATAGATTTGGAGTAATTCAGAGAGCTATGCTGAAAAAGAAAGGACTAAATCCAGACACTCTTGTAATGACAGCAACTCCTATTCCAAGAACCATGGCACTTACAGTTTATGGAGATCTTGATTGCTCCATTCTTGATGAACTTCCTGCTGGAAGAAAACCAATTTTGACAAAAGTTGTTGAACCTAATAATAAAAAAATCATTTACAAAATGATTGATGAAGAGATTAAATCAGGAGGTCAGGTCTATATTGTATATCCATTAATAGAAGAATCTGAAGCAATGGATTTAAAATCAGCAACTCAAGGATATGAAGCTTTAAAAAGGCTTTTTCCTCAATACAAAATTGCATTAATTCACGGAAAAATGTCAGCTAAGCAGAGAGAAGAAATAATGAAAGATTTTCGCAAAGGTGATATTCAAATACTTGTAGCAACCACTGTAATTGAAGTTGGCGTAGATGTTCCTAATGCTACATTAATGGTAATTATAAATGCGGAAAGATTTGGACTTGCCCAGTTACATCAGCTTAGGGGAAGGGTAGGAAGAGGAGAAAGACCATCAAAATGTATACTACTACCATATAAACTAACAGAAGAGGCTAAGTTAAGACTTAGGGCAATTGTAAATTATTCTGATGGATTCAAAATAGCTGAAGAGGATATGAAAATAAGAGGTCCAGGAGAGCTCTTTGGAGTTAAACAATCAGGAATGCCGGATCTTAAAGTGGCTGATTTAATGAAAGATCAAGCTCTTCTTGAAGTTGCAAGAAAAGAGGCAGAAAAGATCTTGTATGAGGATAGAAACTTAAAATTATATCCCAAGATGAGAGCTTACTTAGAGGATTTCTGGAAAGGTAAGGCAGAGATATTCATGACTGCTTAGTCTATGGCTTTTATGTATTTTTGAGCTATCTCAATTCTATTTTTACCAGTTCTTTTTGCTTGAAGAAGTGCCATGTCAGCCTTTTGTATGGCTTCTGTCAAGCTGTCACTTATATCTATTTCTGTTATGCCAATACTTACTGTTACGTAAAGCTTTTCGTTTCCTATTTTAACTGGTCTTTTTGCTATATTTTCTCTGACTCTTTCAAGTGCCATAAAAGCCTTTATTTCATCTGTATCAGGAAGTATTATCAAAAACTCTTCACCTCCATATCTTGATACTATATCGTTCGCTCTTAGGGAATTTTTAATCTGTAAAGCAATATGATTTAATACTCTATCACCAGCTAAGTGTCCATATTTGTCATTTATAGATTTAAAATTGTCTACATCAAGCATTGCTACTGATAGATGATTTTTATTTCTCTTTGCTCTCGCCATTTCCTCTATTAATCTATTTATTCCTGTTGTTCTGTTATAAACTGATGTTAGCTCATCAAAATATAATTGAGCTTCAACTTTTTGAAAGGAATACGTTATCATTTTTTCCATTTTTCTTTTCATAATCTTGACACTCAGAAGATTTGCTGATAGGGAAATTATCACTGTCAGAAAAATAGTTAAAATAAACTCTTTTTTGTCTTGATTTTCCATTACAAAAACCATTGATAAAATGAGAATTAGGATTCCTATGTTCAAAAGAAGAAATTTATTAATATTTTTGGTTATGCTAATTATTAATGTTTTTGGATTCATAAAACTCCTCCGTTTAAGTTTTGAAAGATAAAAAAAACAAAATGTATGCCACAGTAAAAATGCTTTTAAAACATGAAATTTCATATTGTTCACTGTCAAAAAGATAGGCATTTTTTACCTACAGTGTTCAAAAATACCAACACGTCTAAAAGATGGGATATAATAGATTCTATGAAAGCATGGGTTATTGATAAACCTAATAAACCATTGGTTCTCTTGGATATGGAGACTCCTTTACCACATTTCAATGAAATTCTTATAAAGGTTCATGCTTGTGGAGTATGTCATACAGAGTTAGACGAAATAGAAGGTAGAGCAATGCCATCATTTTTTCCGATTATTCCAGGACATCAGATTGTGGGAGAAGTGGTAGAGGTTGGAGCTGGTGTAACTAAGTTCAAAGTAGGAGATAGA
>JANXCZ010000034.1 GCA_025060075.1 Thermodesulfovibrio sp. | reverse complement strand
ATAGGTACTGTTTATGAGTCTGGAAAGTTTAAAGGTAAAAGTAGGCTTTCTAAAAGAGGAGACAGGCATTTGAGAAGAGTTATATGGCTTATGAGCGTTTATGTGATAAGGCATAATGAATACTTCAGGGAATACTTTAACCATAAAAGAGCTCACCGTCTTGCATACAAGAAAGCTTTGCTTGCTATGGCTCATAAACTTTTAAGAACTATCTATGCAATGCTTAAGAATAAAACTACTTTTAGCCCTATTCATAATCTTTCATCCTGTATGTAAGGAGATGCATTATTCATAGTTGACTACATTTAGAGTTTAACTCTAAAAGGATGTGGCTTAATTTAGGAAAATATATATTTTTACGGAGAAGGGTTAAAAAAGATTAGAAGTAATTAAGCCTTAGACAAGCCAATAGCTCTTATGATTAAGTTATACGCAAACTTTAAATAAGAATAAAGAAGAAAAAGAGAGTTTGCCAAAGCCATAAGAAAGAATATAGCCTAAGTTTCACCTATTCAGATTTTCATTTCTCTGATAATTTATAAGCAAATATAAAAGTTATTAAAACTTTATGGCTTTATATACAGACGAAGGCTCTCATTTTAAGACTAAAAGATATGGAGGATTACATTATATCAGATAAAAGTATCAAAGATTATGTAGACTAATGGCTGGGACAGATAAAGATACTGTTGGAAAGTAAGAGAGTAATTTATAAAAAGATAACAGGCTTAGAAAGTAAAATCTAAATAAGAAAAAAGCCAAAGAAGATATACTTTATCAACGGATCATCCATGAAGAAAACTACTATAATGAATAACATATTACTTGTCTGAATTAGTTGACATAATTGCAGAGAAGGCAGGAATCAACCGCCATATCCACCCACACCAACTAAGACATACCCTTGCAACCCATCTTTTAGAGCAAGGCATAGACATAAGAGCCATCCAAGCATTCTTAGGACATCGACAGATTACTACCACCATGATTTTATATCAAAATAGCCCTTTCAGTGTTTCAGAAAACTATACAGACTCTTGAGGCTATATTTGGTGAATATGTGGTTAATAAAGTGGTGAGCGAACTTGAGAAAACCCTTGAAAATACTTATCGGGGCGAGTGGATTTGAACCACCGACCCCCTGCTCCCAAGGCAGGTGCGCTATCCAGTCTGCGCTACGCCCCGATAAATTTTAATCTAATAGAAATTCTTGAAAAAAGTCAAATTGTTATCTATAATTTTAAAATAATATATAACTAAAATTTGGAGGTGTATTATGTTAGAAAATATTAAATGGCTAGGGCATGATACTTTTAAAATAACAGGAGAAAAAGTTATATATACAGATCCTTTCCAAATCAAACAACCTGATAAGGCTGATATTATTCTTGTTACTCATGAACATTTTGATCACTTCAGTCCTGAAGACATAGAGAAACTCTTAACAGCCCATACAGTGATTGTTCTTCCAAAGGATTGTTCAGGTAAGATAAAAGCAAAGGAGATTATTGTTAAACCTGGAGACAAAGTCAATGTTGAAGGAATAGAGATAGAGGCTGTTCCAGCTTACAATACAAATAAAAATTTTCACCCAAAGGAAAAAGGTTGGGTTGGATATATCTTTAAAGTAATGGGAAAAAGAATCTATATTGCAGGAGATACAGATTATATTCCAGAGATGAAATCTTTTAAGGATATTGATATTGCTTTAATTCCAGTTTCTGGCACCTATGTAATGACTGCTGAAGAAGCTGTCCAAGCAGCATTAGATATTAATCCAAAGATAGCAATTCCAATGCATTATGGAAGTATTGTAGGTTCTGAAAATGATGCTCAGTATTTCGCTGAAAAACTCAAAGGAAAGATAGAGGTCGTAATATTAAATCCAGAGAGGTAAAATATGGAATTTACAGGAGATGATCTAAAAAATTTATTAGCATCAAAAACCTTAGAAATTGGCAAAGAGATTTTAGTTTATGATGAAGTTGAATCAACTAATAGCAAAGCAAATGAACTTTTAAATCTGGGCTATCCATCAGGAACGGTTATTATAGCAGATACACAGACAAAAGGCAAAGGAAGACTTGGTAGAAAATGGATATCTCCACCAGGTAAAAATATTTATATGAGCATAGCTCTACAACCCAATATTCCTCCAAAGTATTCAACACTACTTACTTTAACAAGTGCTGTTGCCTGTACAACAGCCTTAAGAAGAAATACTGATGTACCTGTGATGATTAAATGGCCCAATGATATGCTTGTTAATGACAAGAAGATTGGAGGAATTCTTACAGAAATGAAGATTGAAGGAGAAAAAATAAAGTCTGCAATTGTAGGAATAGGCATTAATCTAAATATGACAGAAGAAGATATCCCTGAAGATATTAAAGACATAGCATCTTCTTTAAGAATATACAAAGGAGAGGATTTTCCAAGAAATATTATTATTGTGGAGATAATTAAAGAGTTTGATAGATGGTATCAACTACTTGAAAAAAATCAAAGAAAAACAATAATTGACAGATGGATGCAACTAAGTGATACCATAGGAAGACAAGTTAAGATTGTTCTTTCAGACAAAGAGCTTATTGCTATAGCTGAGGCTATAGACGAGGAGGGTAGATTAATTGTAAAACTACAGGATGGAACATATGAAAAGATCTCCGCAGGAGATGTGACACTTCTTAGAACTAAATAATGCTTGTTGCTGTTAAAATAGGAAATTCTACTTTTAATATTGCTCTTTTTAAAGATCCCTATAAATCAGATTTTGAAATCGTTTCCTTTGATACCAAAGAGGTATTAAAATGGACAGCTGATAAACTTCTTGATTGTCCATTTTTTACTTCTGAATATAAATTTGACTGTATAATATGTTCTGTTGTTCCTGAGATTACCAATAAGTTTTTGGATTTTTTTAAAAACCTTTCTAATAAAATGATTGTCATAGATTATAAAACTCCTTCAGGACTTACGCTTAGTCTTGATAAACCTGAAACTTTTGGGGTTGATAGATTGGTTAATGCTGTAGCTGCTTATGAATTATTTAGGGAGAACATAGCAGTTGTAGATGCTGGAACAGCTACTACGGTAACGATTGTTACTGATAAAAGAGAAATTCTTGGTGGAGCCATAATGCCTGGATTAAATACTATGAATTATGCTCTCAGTGAAAAAACATCAACTCTTCCATTAGTTGATTTAAATAGCGAAGTCAAAGCACTTGGGAAAGATACTCACTCAGCAATTCTAAGTGGAATAGTTTTAGGAACAGTTTATGGTATTTTGGGAATAGTAGAAGAAATTGAAAGAGAAATAAATCTTAAACTTAAAATTCTTCTTACAGGTGGATACTCTCAGTTACTTTCTAAATATATGCATAAAGAACATCTATTAAACAAATCTCTTGTATTTGAAGGGATGAGATTGATATACTTAAAAAACATCAAAAATTAGGAGGGTGTTATGAAATTTCAGAAAATTCTCTTACCAACGGACTTTTCAGATGAGTCCCTATATGCTCTTTCTTATGCTGTAGAGTTTGCAAAAATGTTTAATGCAAAATTATATCTTCTTTATGTTATCTACGATATTGAAAAAGCATCCAATCTTCACATTCCTCATCCATCAATAACTGAACTTTATAAAGACTTAGAGGCTCATGCAAAGAGAAATCTTGATTCCTTTGGTATTGATATGCGTGAAGATCTTAAAGATGTTGAAACTGTTGTTTTAAGAGGCATTCCATATGAGGAGATTATAAAGTTTGCAAAAGACAACAATATTGACTTAATTATTCTTGGAACTCTTCCAAGAAGTGGTGTAGAAAGATTTTTTGTTGGCAGTACAACACAAAGAGTTATAAGAAATGCTCCATGTCCTGTTCTTGTTGTAACTAAAAAACAATAGGAATGCAGTGTGAAGTTTTAGTTGTTGGTGG
>JANXCZ010000093.1 GCA_025060075.1 Thermodesulfovibrio sp. | reverse complement strand
TAGGAATTGTTGATAGGATATTTACTCGCATAGGTGCATCTGATTTTCTTGCAAAAGGACAGAGCACTTTTATGGTTGAAATGATAGAAGTAGCGAATATTCTTAATAATGCTACATCAAAGAGTTTTATAATACTGGATGAAGTGGGAAGGGGAACAAGCACTTTTGATGGAATAAGTATAGCTTGGTCAGTAGTAGAATATATAGCAGAGAAAATAAAGGCAAGAACTCTCTTTGCCACGCATTATCATGAACTTACTGATCTTGCCTTTAGTCTTGATTGTGTAAAGAACTTTACTGTTGTTGTAAAGGAATGGGGAGATGAAATTATCTTTTTAAGAAAAATACAACCAGGGGGCGCTGACAAAAGCTATGGAATTCAGGTTGCTCGTCTTGCTGGACTTCCAGTAGAAGTTCTAAATAGAGCAAAGGAAATTCTAAGAAGACTTGAGAAAAAGGAGTTTCAAGTTTTTCCTATAAAGACAAGACAGCTTGATTTGTTTATGCAAGGAGATCCTATAAAAACAGAGCTTTTAAAGATTGATGTTGATAAATTAACGCCTCAAAAGGCAATTAAAAAACTAAAGGAACTAAAGGAGCTATTAAGAGATGATTAAAGTAGGACTTACTGGAAATATTGGTATGGGTAAAAGCACAGTGGCAGAGCTTTTTAAGAGTTTAGGAGCCTATGTTATAAGTACTGACAAGATTGTTGAAACTCTTTTAGAGGAACCTGATGTAATTGAAGAGATAAAGAGACTTTTTGGAGATGAGGTTATTGTTAATGGTAAGGTTAACAAAAAATATGTTGCCAGTGTAGTTTTTGAAAATTCCTTAATGAGAATTTATCTTGAGAATATTCTCCATCCAAGAGTGTTTAAAAAAGTAGATGAGATAATAGAGAATATACCCAAAAGGGGAGAACCTTTAATTGTAGTAATAGAAGCTCCGGTTATTTTTGAAAGAGGATATCAGAATAGATTTGATATTATAATCACTGTTTTTTGTCCTGAAGAAACTGCGTTGGAGAGACTTGAAAAAAAAGGATTTTCAAAAGAAGAAGCAATAAAGAGATTAAAATCTCAGTTTCCTATAGAGATGAAAAAGTCAAAGTCTGATTATATAATAGATAATTCAGGTACTCTGGAGGAGACCGCAAAGCAGGTTGAAGAAATATTTCAAAAACTTGTAGCAATGGAGAGAAAATATGCAGGTAATTAAAGGAATTGAAAGGCTTGAATGGGAAGATACTGTGATAACAATTGGAAACTTTGATGGTGTTCATATAGGACATCAAAGAATATTTGATTATGTAAAAAGAAAGGCTAATCAGATAAATGGTAAAAGCGTAGTAGTAACCTTTCACCCTCATCCAATAAAGGTGCTTTTTAAAGACCATCCATTGAAGTTAATTACAACAACTGAGGATAAAATTAAACTAATTGAAAAATGCGGAATAGACATTACAGTTTTAATACCTTTTACCTATGAGTTTGCTCAAATTGAAGCAGAAGATTTTGTAAGAGAAATTCTACTTCAAAAGTTCAATGCAAAATGGGTTGTAGTGGGTTATGATTACAGGTTCGGAAAAGAAAGAAAAGGAGATAAAGAATTACTCAAAGAACTTGGAATGAGATATGGATTTAAAGTGTCAGTTCTTAAAGCTTATAAAAAGAAAGGCAAGATACTAAGTAGCACTGCAGTAAGAAATGCACTTATTGAAGGCAACATTAAAGAAGCAAATCTCTTTTTAGGAAGAGCCTATCACATAGATGGTGAAGTAGTAAAGGGTGCTGGAAGAGGCTCTTCTATTCTTGGTTATCCCACTGCTAACCTTATTCCAAAACAGGAGATTGTACCTAAGGAAGGAGTATATGCAGTGAAGGTTACAATTCCTCATTATAAAACCTTGAGGGGAGTTGCCAATATTGGTAAAAATCCAACCTTTGGAAATAAAGATCTTAGCTATGAAGTTCATATTCTTGATTTTAAAGAAAATTTGCTTGGCAAGACTATCAGAGTACACTTTATTTCAAGGCTTAGAGATGAAAAGAAGTTTAACTCTCCAGAAGAACTTAAACTTAATATTGCCAATGATATTGAAAGAGCAAAGGAAGTTCTTAAGAGGGACAGAACTAAACTATTCTTAGATTTTTAAACTTACAGGGTCTACTTCAACCTTGAAAGAGATATCTTTAAAATTTTCCAATATTGTAAGGGAGTTTTTTGCTTCTTCTGTAATTTTTTTCTTATCCCTTGAGCGAAGAATAAAAACAAAATCGCCTTTGTTTTGATCTTTAATAGGACCTATAACTTCTCCTGAGATTTGTCTTCTTAGGATATCTCTAATTTTTTCTAAGCTTTCTTCTTTAAATCTTTTCTTAGGCTTTATCATAAGTTTGATAAGTCGTGAAAAAGGAGGAAAGCCTGTTTGCTCTCTATGTTTTAGTTCATAAAGATAAAAACCTTTAAAATCTTTAGAGCGAATGAATCTAAGGAGTTCACTTTCGGGATTTCTTGTTTGAATAAATAAAACTCCATCTTGTCTGATTAATTGAGAGATGGATAACACTTTTGCAAAGGCATTTTCAAAGGCTCTGTAGTCAGGTATTGAGAGAAAAAAATCAAAGTCTAAAATAACACCTCCTTTAAAATCAGTAGAGTATCCTTTTTTTATTTTACCTGTCTGACTAACCCAAACTCCTTGAAATTCTTCAGATTCTAAATCAAGCTCTTTAATTTCAACATTTTTACCAGAGAAGATATTTTTAAGCTCTTCTGTAATTCTTTCTATACCCACTCCAACTGAATGCATATCAAATCCTGCGCAGTGGGGACATTGTTGAGGAGTTTTCATTACAACATTGCATCTTAAACATTCAAGTATTTTCAAAGATTTACGAAAGATCATACTATGCTTACATTTTTCGCATTTAATAACCTCTCCACATTCTGAGCATCTAAGGAGACTGTAGCCACTTCTTGGAGAGGTAACAAGAACTCCATCTTTTTGATGGAGTTTTAAGTAAAGGAGTGTTTCTGGATGAAAAATGCTTTGATAGGGCTGTCTTAAAATTTTTATCTCGGGATGTTTTAAATAGTTAAAGTCATCTATTAAATCATACTTACCTATGAGGGCATTATAGTAAGATGTTGTTGATGGCATAAAATCTGTAAGCACAACAGGGCAACCTTCAATAAAACCTCTCATTACAGCACAATCTCTTGTATTATATCGTGGAGACTCTTCAGCCTTATATAGCCAGCTTGACTCCTGCGCAACCATAATCAGAGAGAGTTTCTTTACAGGTGCAAATAAAGCAAACCTTGTCCCTATGATAACTTTTGCATTGTCTTCAATGATCTCTTTTATTGAAAATAAGAGCTCAGAGCGTGTCATATCACTATGAAGAAGAACAACTCTTTCATCAAAATTTCTTAAAATATTGAATAATCTTTGAGCATCTTTGATTTCAGGCGCTATCAAAAGAGTTGTTTTATTCTCTGATAAAAGCTCCTTTGCCACATCTATCATCAGTTTTAATTCGTAAAAAAAATTAGGACAATGAATAAGAAGGGTTTTATAATTTTTCGCCTTTGTAAGATTAACAATTTTTGAAACAGTCTCAATTTTGGATGAATAATTTTCTAAGGGAAATGAAACTATTTCGGGAATTACATTTTTTTTCTTTGATTTTTTTCTAATTTTTTTTCCTTTAAGCAAAGCTATCACTTCTTCAAAGAAAGTAGTTCTAAGTACAGAACCCATCTCTGAAAGATAATAAGAACTTATCCATTTAAGAAAATCTATAAATTTTTCCTCATAAACTTTTCCCAAAATAGAATGAATTTGTTTTATTTGAATAATTCCCTCTGGTTTTTCTGTTCTATCTATTACTATTCCTTCAACAAGTTTGTTTTTAAGAGGAACCTGAACAGCAAATCCCTTAAGATTTAATTCCTCATCATACTGATATGTGAGAGTTTTAAGTTTAAGAGGAATAGATACGTCAAAATAAAACATGAGTTAATTATAACTATTTTATGATATAATTACACAATGCTTTTAAAACTGCTGATACTAATCTGCCTCGTTTTAATGGGTTGTAGTATGCCTCAAATTGTTATTTTACATGATCCTTTAACACCTCAAGAACATCTTCAACTTGGATTAAGTTATGAAAAAAAGGGGCTTATTGAGGAGGCTATAAAACACTACAAAGAGGCTTCAAAATCAGATGCAAGAGGCTTTCTTTTTCTTGGAAATTTATATCTAAATCAAG
>JANXCZ010000065.1 GCA_025060075.1 Thermodesulfovibrio sp. | reverse complement strand
AATATTAGAATTTGGCAATCATAATTTATAAAAATTTTATATAATAAAATCTATGGCAGCAAAACAACTTCTGTTTAAAGACCCCTACAAAGGTAATGAACTTGTATTTAAACTTGTATCTGTAGATGATTTAGAAGTTATCCCGCATCAGAGAAAACCAAGTCAGTATCATGTAAATCATTTAATTTACTCAATAGAAAGAGTTGGATTTTTAATTCCCCTTATTGTTGTTGAGAGAGAAAATAAAAAGGGCAAATACTGGATAATTGATGGACAGCATAGATATTTAGCTGCAAAAAAGCTTAATATAGATACACTACCTGTTATAGTTGTACCTCCTCACTTTGTTACGCTAATGATGAATTTTAATATAGAAAAAGAGTTAAACATAAGAGAAAAGGCACATGTAGGACTTTCTGTGTATAGAGAGATTCTTAAAAAAGATCCTAAAAAAATAGAGTCTGATCCATTGATAATGGATTCTATTGAAAAAGCTTACTATATAACTCTTGGTATAGCTTATGAAGAGGCTGAAAAACTTGCAGGAAGTGCTTTTGAACCTATTTTAAAAAAATGTGATTTCTTTCTTGATGAGCCAGTTACAGAAGCTTATGAAATAAGAAAAAAGAGAGCAAAAAAATTACTTTTTACAAATGAAATTCTTTACAGTATAGCATCTAAAATTAAGGAAATGGGAAGATGGCATCCCTATGTCTATGCTCAGATCCTTTCATGGAGTAATCCCTATAAAAGAAAGAGACTTCCAAAGGAGTTTGATGAACTTTTCGATGAGCTAATAGAAAATCTTAGAAAAGCCGAAACTCAGCCAGAGTTAATTCTTTCAGTCTTAGAAGAAGAGATAGATTAAATTTTTAGCATAGCATTTTCTTCTATGAATTTAATTATAATAAAAATTTGTTAAGCTTTCTTTAGGAGGGAAAATGCTAAGAGATAAATACTGCGGTTATGTAAATGAAGAAGACATAGGGAAGAAACTTACTCTTTGTGGTTGGGTTTTTCGTAGAAGAGATCATGGTGGTTTAATATTTATTGATTTAAGAGACAGATCAGGTATAATTCAAATTGTTTTTACTCCAGAAGTCTCATCAGAAGCCCATAAAAAAGCTCATAAATTAAGAAATGAGTATGTAGTTGCAGTTAAAGGTATAGTTAGAAGAAGACCAGAAGGCACAGAGAATCCTCAACTTTCTACTGGAACTATTGAGCTTTTGGCTGAAGAGCTTAATATCTTTAGTACTTCAAAAACTCTTCCCTTCCAGATTGATGAGATGGAGGATATTAATGAACTTATAAGACTTAAATATCGCTATCTTGATTTAAGAAGGGAAGAGATGCAAAGGAATTTCTTGATTAGGCATAAAGTGTCACTGGAAATTAGAAATTTTCTTGACAGCAAAGGTTTTATAGAGATAGAAACTCCGATGCTTACGAAATCAACACCTGAAGGAGCAAGAGATTTTCTTGTTCCAAGTAGATTGAATCCTGGAGCCTTTTATGCTCTTCCTCAATCTCCTCAGCTTTTCAAACAGATACTTATGATTTCCGGTTTTGATAGATACTTTCAAATTGTTCGTTGTTTT
>JANXCZ010000061.1 GCA_025060075.1 Thermodesulfovibrio sp. | reverse complement strand
TCTAACCAGTTATTTGATTCCTTTAAAAGACTATATAAATCCTGAAACTAAAAGAATTCATACAAAATGGTCTCAGACAGTGGCAGGAACAGGAAGAATAGTAAGCAGTGAACCAAATTTGCAAAATATTCCTGTAAAGGGGGAATGGGCAGAGTTTTTAAGGGAAGTTTTTATTCCTGAGGATGGATATCTGTTTCTTAGCGCTGATTATTCCCAGATTGAGTTAAGAGTTTTAGCTCATATGAGCGAAGACCCTTCTTTAATCAAAGCATTTCAGGAGGAAAAGGATATTCACACTGCTACAGCATCTGAAATTTTTTCTTTACCTGAGAATGCTGTTACAGAGGAACACAGAAGAGTTGCAAAGACTGTAAACTTTGGTATATTTTATGGAATAAGTCCCTTTGGCCTTTCTGAATCAGTAAAAATTCCCTATGAGCAAGCCGAAGAATTGATTGAACTTTATTTTCTAAGATATCCAAATGTTAAGAAATTTATTGAAGAAACAATAAATTTCGCAAAAAAGAATGGTTATGTAAGAACTCTTTTTGGAAGAATTCGTCCTATTCCAGATATTAATAGTCCAAATCAGTTTTTAAGAATGCAGTCAGAAAGAATGGCAGTGAACTCAACAGTTCAAGGAACAGCAGCAGATATTATAAAAATTGCGATGATAAAAATATACAGTCGTTTAAAAAGAGAAAAACTTAATGCAAAGATTATACTTCAGATTCATGATGAAATAGTTTTTGAAGTTGAGGAAAATATTATTGAAAAAATGATTGAGATTGTAAAGAATGAAATGAAAGATTTTTCTCTTTTAGTTCCGCTTGAGGTAAACTTAGCTTTTGGAAAAAGTTTAAATTTATAAAAATTATTGTTGAATTTATACAAAACCTATGCTAAAATTTACGTGAAAAAAATGAATCAAATACATTTAATACCTCAGAGCGAACCAATCCCTGCTCCCTCAGAAATATTTATTTTTCTTGAGCAGCTCTTCTTTCTTATACATATAGTTATTATCAACTCAATTCTTGGAGTAAGCCTTATAATTTTCTATAAATGGAATAAAAACCAAGACTTTTTTGATATAAATAAACCTTTAGTTAAAAAAATACCTATACTTTTTGCTCTCGGTATAAATATGGCTATTCCAGCCCTTTTATTTCTCCAAGTTGTTTTTGGACATCTTTTTTATACAAGTTCCATTCTTATGGGAACTTTTTGGATACTTATTATTCCCTTTCTCATAATTGCCTACTATAGCTCCTATTTTCATTACAAAAAATTTGGGGTATCAAACTATGCAAAATTATCACTCTTTTTAGTTATTCTTATGATTTTTTATATTGCCTTCATGTTTGTAAATAATCTCTCAATGATGGAGATGCCTGAAAAATGGACTTCTTATTTTTCAAATAGGAAAGGAACCATTCTTCTTTGGAGTGTCTCAAGTATTTATCCAAGATTTTCGCACTTTATTGTGGCATCCTTAGCAATAGGTGGCATCGTATATAGTTTATACTTCAGAAAAAGCTCTGAAGAAAAACTAAAGGAAGGTTTAAAAATCTTTGCCTATGCCACAATTATTCAGATTGCAACTGGTTTTTGGTTTTTTCTTACTCTTCCAGAAAACATTATGAAAAAATTTATGGGAGAAGATTTATTTGCAACATCTGTATTTTTATTTGGAGTTTTGACTGCATTCATATCAGTCTTTTTTTCTCTTAAAGGTAAATTAAAACTCAGTTTGATTTTTCTTATATTAACCTTAGTCTTTATGATAATAAACAGATACAACTTAAGAGTATTTCACTTAGGTGAAAGCTTTAATGTATCTCAACTAAAGATTCTTCCTCAATGGGATGTTTTTGCAGTATTCTTGGTTATATTCATTTTAGGAGTTTTTGTTATTTTATACATGCTAAAGATTAGTGTTCTAAAAAGCAAAAGAGGGTGAAATGAATTATCCTGTATGGGAACTTTACTTTCTTAACTCTGGAACTGTAGTTGCAGTAGTTGCAGTGCTTCATGTTTTTGTCTCTCACTTTGCAGTTGGTGGAGGAATATTTCTCTGGCTTACAGACCTTAAAAGTTTTAAAGAGGGTAACATAGCCTTAAGAAACTATGTTCGCAGACACATATGGTTCTTTTTGCTTATTACAATGGTTTTTGGAGGTGTATCTGGAGTTGGGATCTGGTTTTCTATTGCACTTTCAAATCCTTGGGCTACCTCTGTTTTAATTCATAATTTTGTATTTGCATGGGCTATTGAGTGGGTTTTTTTTATTGTAGAAATACTCTCTCTTCTTATTTATCACTATAAGTTTGACGTTCTTTCAGATAGAGACAGGCTAAAAATTGCATTCATTTATGCCGTAGCTGCATGGTTAAGTCTTTTTGTAATAAATGGCATAATAACCTTTATGCTAACTCCAGGGGAATGGTTAAAAACAGGTAGTTTTTGGGATGGATTTTTTAATCCTACTAATCTACCAAGTCTATTTTTCAGAACCGCTATATGCATAATGTTTGCAGGTCTTTTTGGCTTTGTTACAGCAGTATTTGAAAAGAATCAAATCCTAAGACAACAACTTCTTAAATACTGTGCAAAGTGGCTTTATGTTCCTCTTCCATTTCTTTTTATTTCTGGTTTCTGGTACTTCTACTCAATTCCACAAAACGCAAGATTTACGAATTTCATACTTAATAACCAAACAGCAAACGCTGTTAATGTATTTATCACAGCTTCGGTTTTAGTCTATATCTTAGCTCTAATTTTAGTCTTTAAGGCATCTCAGCTAATTCAGAAAATAGCTGTATTTGTTCTTCTTTTAGTAGGACTTTCATGGATTGGTAGTTTTGAATATATGAGAGAGTATGCAAGAAAACCATATGTAATTTATGGATATATGTATTCATCCTCAGTTTTGGTAAATGATGAAGAAAGGATAAACAAAGAGGGATTCTTAAAGCTTGCAAAGTGGAGTACAATTAAAGAAGTTACAGAAGAAAACAAGCTTATTGCAGGAAAAGAAATATTTAATCTTCAGTGCCTTAGTTGTCATACAATAAAAGGCATTAAAAATGATATTGTAGAGAAAACAGCAGGACTTACATATTTGGGCATATTATCTCAACTTTATGGACAGGGAAAAATCTTAGACTACATGCCAAAATTTATTGGAAATGAAAAAGAAATGGAGGCTTTGGCAGAGTTTATTGCAAGTCTTCATAGTAAAAAAGATGACAAGTTAGCAGAGTTTAAACCTTTGAAAGAAAACATTATCATACCTCCTTTTAATCCTGAAAAAAACGAATATGTTCTACTTGTCTGGAGCACTCTTGGAGAAAAATGCATAACTGACTCAGACAGATGGTTTTCCTTTTTGTATCCAGGAAGTTCTTTTCAAGCTATTCTAATAAAAAGAGGTAAAAAACCTGAGATCTTATCTGAAGGTATAGAGATTCAATACGTAGTTCAGAAAGGATATGAAAATCCATCAAAGCATTCAGATTTTTGGAAGTATTCAGAATTCCTAACAGGGAAAAAAATAGCAGAAAATACTGGACTTACAGGTAAAGCTCTTAAAGGAGTTTTTGATTATAACAAAGATAAAAAAGTATTTTATGTTGAAGGAGTCCCTGTATTACCTTACAGAGATGATGGAGTTTTTAATCCCTATCCGATTTTTGAAGCAAAGGCAGTTGATAAAAAAACAGGTAAAATCCTGCAATCAACACTATTCGTTGCACCTGTATCAACTGAATTAAGATGCTTTATATGTCATGGAGGAAAACCAAGATGGAATGGTATCTCAGGAATTTCAGATGAGACAGCAATAAATATACTAAGAATTCATGACAGAAATCATAGAACAAAACTTCTTGAAGAGGCCCTAAAGGGTAAACCACAAATGTGTCAGAAATGTCATGAAGACTTCATTGTAAAATCAAAAGGTATAAAGGGACACAACAGTTTCTCAGCTTCCATGCATGGTTGGCATGCAAACTACATTCCATGGAAAGATGAAAGAGCCTGCAATTTTTGCCATCCAAATGATGCAAAGGGAAATACAAGATGTAATAGAGATATTCATGCTAAATTAGGAATTGGTTGCACTCAATGTCATGGAAAACTTGATGAACATGCCTCTTCAGTATTGCTTTCCCAGGAAGAAACAAGAACAGCCAAGCTGCTACTTCGCAATCTAAAACCAGAGACACCATTATATGAGATAAAACCAAGAAAGCCATGGATACAACAACCTGACTGTCTTAACTGTCATGTAGGATTTCAAAAACCTGAAAAAAATGTAAAAGCTTTTAATAAATGGACACAAGACGAAACAGAACTTTACAGAAACAGGAAAGAAAATTCAGGAAAAATTCCATGTACAGCTTGCCATAGCTCTCCTCATGCCACATATCCTTCTTTTAATGAGTATGGTAAAAATAGAGATAATATCCAACCAATGCAGTATCAAGGAATTCCTCTTCCAATATCATCAGAGATGAAATGTGAAGTATGCCATAAGGTGAAAATGCAAGGTAACTATCATCATTCAAACATGCTCAGGAGTTTCCGAAATAAAAAAGCTTTACTGCAATAGATAATTTTTTGTTAAAATTAAAATCATTCTAATTTGGAGGGGAAAATATGCCTTCTTTAAACAAAGAGGTTGATATTGTAAGAGGTGATACTCTTTATGATGATGGAACACACAGATTTATATGGCTTGGTTGGGAAGAACATGAAGAAGAAGGACTTGTTCAGGTAAATCAATATCTAATAGAAAACAAAGGAGTAGGTATAATTTTGGATCCAGGAGGTATTCATGTTTTTCCCAGAGTTGTTGCGAATGTCTCAAGATATGTAGAACTTGAGAAAATAGAGCATCTCTTTTTCTCTCATCAAGATCCTGATGTATCCTCAGGTGTTGCACTCTGGCTTAGTGTAACAAATGCAAAGGTTTATATATCTAAATGGTGGGTCAGATTCTTACCCCACTATGGAATATTTGATATGAGGAGGATTGTTCCAATAGATGAAGGTGGAGGAAGGATTAATCTACCAACTGGCGATTATCTTGAGATAATTCCTGCACATTTTTTACATTCTGTAGCTAACTTCCAAGTCTATGATCCTCGTTCAAAGATTCTATTTACTGGAGACCTTGGAGCAGCTATATTTCCCAAGGGACAGAGATATACATATGTTGAAGACTTTGACAGTCATTTAAAGCTTATGGAAGGGTTTCATCGTAGATATCTTGCCTCAAACAGTGTTGTAAGAAGGTATCTTGAAAGGATTTCTAAGCTTGAAATAAATATGATTGCACCTCAGCATGGTGCTATAATCTACAAAAAAGAACATATTCAAAGATTTTTTAATTGGTTAAGAGGATTAAAATGTGGAGTCGATATAGCTGATGAATTCTACAAATAGGAGGAGAAAAAATGTTCTTTAGAAAAAAAATGAGAATTTCTGATAATAAAAAATCAGTAGATATAAATCTTTCACTTATCAAAACACTTTCCTCTGGAATAATAAAATCCAACATTGTAGGATCAACAATATCAAATACTATGGGACTTATTGACTCCAATTTCTCAAGAATAAAGGATGAGGTCTCCTCAATTGCAACTGCCATGGAAGAAATAGATGTAACAATAAGAGATATGTCTAAAAGCATTGCCTCAATTAATGAAGAGGTTAAAGCTATGGTTCTTCAGAATGAGACAATGGATGAAGAGTTGGAAAGAAGAGTTCAAGATATAGAATCTCACAACAGTAAGATTATTGAAGTTGTAAACAATATAAAGGATCTTGGAAATGCTACAGAAAATATTGGCAATGTTGTAACTGCAATATCAGATGTGGCTGATCAGACTAATCTACTTGCTCTCAATGCCTCCATTGAGGCAGCAAGAGTAGGAGAAGCCGGAAGAGGCTTTGCAGTTGTAGCTGATGAAATAAGAAAGCTTTCACAGAAAACAGAGGCTTTAACAAAGGATATAGGAAAAATTCTTGGAAACCTCAAAGACAGGGTGATTTCTGCTGTAGGAGAGGTCGAAAAGATAAGAGAACTATTCTTAAACATTGAGAGGGATATAAAAAATATAAGACAGTCATTTGAAAAAACAAAAGCTATGTCTGATACAGTTGGGGATGCGGTAAATACTCTTTCAACTGCCATTGAAGAGCAAAGTCAGGTTTTAACAGATGTCTCAAGAAGAATTACAAACACTGCCTCTATGCTTAATGAAACATATAAAGTCTTCTCTACAGTAATAAAAGTTAATGATGAAATTTCAAAATTGACAAAGTTCTAATATGTCAGAAGATTTGTTATATTTAGCTTTATGCCCTCATTGTCAGAGTAAAGATCTAGTAAAATGGGAAGAAATTGCTCGTAAGTTTTCAGCAATTATAGGGAAAGAATTAAAACTAAAAACATTTAGTAACTTCTCACAGTTATGCTCTGATCAGCAAAAATATGAGTTTTACTATGCTAATCCTGATACAACTATCAATCTCATTGAAAGAGGCTATTTGGTATTAGGTAAATTAAAAAATCAAGATGATACTCTATGTAGTATTATCTCAAAGTCTTACTCTCCTAAAAAAGATATAATTAAAGTGGCTTTAATAAATCAGAGATACTTCTTTCTTCCACTGTTGTTCCATAAAAAAGAATACCAAAAGTTTAACTTAATCTTTGTAAATACCTATGATGAAGTAATTAGTCTCTTAAGAGAAGAAAAGGTTGATATAGGTTTTATCTATACTCAATTTTTAGAAGATCTAAAAGATGACCCTATGATACATTTCTCAAAAGATTTTTGTTTTCCGATTTCGCATTATATTCTTATGCATCCATCAATGGCAAACTTTAAAGATGAGTTATTGTCTATTGAAGATTTTGAAGAGGTAAATCCTGAGGAAATAGATAATCTAAAGGCTTTATACAGACAACTTGATATAATGCTTCAAGACTGGGCTTACTCTAACATATCAGAAGCTTTAATATCCTCCCCAAATATTGGAATCCTTATTTATCATGAAAAGATTTTATTCGTAAATGATTATGCAAAAAATCTGCTTGGATATTCAGAAGATGAAATATATAAAATGAGTAGCATTGATATTGTCTATGAAGAAGATAGAAAAGAGATTGTTGAAAATATACAAAGAAGGCTAAGAGGTGAAAAATTCTCTAAAATATATGATATTCGTTTTAAGAAAAAAGATGGCTCATTAGTATTTGTTGAATGTCTTGCTAATACGATACTTTTTAGAGGTCTTTACTCAGGCTTTGTAGTCTTCTATGATATTACCTCAAAGAAATATGAAGAAAAATTCAAAAGAATTCTAATGGAGATAAACAAAATCATTACTCAATCAATGACTGAAGAAGAGATATACAGTAGCATCTGTAAATCTTTGGTTGAAAAACTAAACTTAAAACTTGCTTGGATAGGTAAATTAGATAAAAATAATATCATTTCTGAATATGCATACAGTGATGATAAAACAATAACTAACAATTTTGATAAAAGTAACTTAATGATGACTCTTCCGGCTGATAATAAATTATTTAAAGGCGAAATTCTTATAAATTACAACTTAAAGGATTATTTCCAAAAAGGCTTCAAGTCATCATGTATAATTCCTTTATTTAAATTTGGCAAAGTAGCATCATTTTTAAATATTTATTCAGAGTTTCCGGATTTCTTCAATGAGTCAGTGTTGGATATACTGAGGGAAATTCAATATGATATTTCTTTTGCTCTTGAAAGAGTTGACAGAATAAGACATAACACTATCATATCAGAGGCACTTAAAAACTCTGACACATGGGTACTTGTTACAGATGAAAAAGGTGATATTCTTTATATTAATGAAGCAGTTGAGAGAATTAGTGGATACACAAAGGAAGAACTAATTGGCAAAAATCCAAGAATATTTAAGTCAGGATTAAATCCTCCAGAGTTTTATAAGGAAATGTGGGATACAATTCTTTCTGGTAAAATTTTTAATGCTATAACACCAAATAGAAAAAAGAACGGTGAAATTTTTCATGTAGATTTAAAGATTATTCCTTTAAAACTTCCTGGTAATATTTTAAGATTTGTTGCTGTTGCAAGGGATGTAACTGAAAAAATAAAACTTTCTGAAAGAATACAAAGACTTCAAAACTATGATGCTCTTACAGGACTTCTTAACTTAAATGGTTTTACAGCAAGCGTATCTCAAAAGCTAAGTGAAACCACTGCTTTTGGTTTATTTATTTTGATAGATATCTATGATATGACTTATATGAATAAAATTCATGGAATTTATATTGGTGACCAAATTTTAATAAAGTTTGCAGAAAAAATTAGAAAAATTTTTGAAAATACCGATGCTATAGCAAGAATATCTGCCGACAGTTTTGGAGTTTATTTATTAGCAAAAACCTCCGATGATATATATAAAGCATACTCTAAGTTATATGAACTGAATAAATCTGTTTTTGATATAGATGGGAAAACAATTTCTATAAGTATTAATGCAGCAATATCAGTTTTTCCAAAGGATGGAGAGAACTTTAAAACTCTCTATGAAAGAACTGATATCACTCTACAACAAGCTAAGAAATCTGGACCTGGAGTAATTCTGTTCTTTAACACTGAAATTGAGAAGGAAGCTGAAAAACTTTGGGGAGTTTTTAATTTAATTGCCAAAGCTTCAGAGGAAAACTTATTTACCTTTTATTATCAACCCTATTTTAATGCTAAAACCTTAAAGATTGCTGGGGTTGAGGCTCTTGTAAGAATTATTGATAAAGATGGAAAAATATATAAGCCTGATACTTTTATTGATTACCTAGAAAATAGCCATTACCTTATTAATTTTGAAAAATGGGCAATAACTGAAGTTATTGAAAAAATCAGAAAATGGAAAATAAATGTGTCACTTAATATTTCTGGAAAAACCTTCAGTAATCCTGCCATCATATCTATTTTTTCAGAAATACCCTCTGTGTTAAGAAATAAACTTACAATAGAAATAACTGAAAGAATCTTTATAAATAATCCGGAACAAACAACAAAACTTCTCTTAGAAATAAAGAACATGAAAAATCCACCAAAAATTGCTATAGATGATTTTGGAACAGGATATTCATCAATGATCTATCTTAAGGATTTACCTATTGATATTGTAAAGATAGACAAAACCTTTGTTAAAGATATGGTTAGTGATAAAAAAAGTTTCGCTATCGTTAAAACAATAATAGAACTTGCTAAAAGACTTAAAAAGAAAACCTTAGCAGAAGGAGTTGAAACTCAACAACAATTTAAAATCGTAAGAAAAATGGGATGTGATTTTGTTCAAGGATTTTTATTTGCCACTCCTTTACCAGAAAAAGAGATTGATTCTTTGATTGAATAAAAGAACTTACCTTTGTTTTAATTAAGTTATGAATCTTCTTTATTTTGAAAAACCCACAAGATACATTAACAGAGAGATTAATTCAATTATAAAAGACGGCAAAAATCTAATAAAATTTGCCCTTTGTTTTCCAGATATATATGAAATCGGCATGTCTCATTTAGGATTGAAAATTCTTTATCATATTCTTAATAATATTCCCGATGTATATGCAGAAAGAGTATTCTCTCCATGGATTGATTTTCAAGAATATTTAAAAAAAAGAGGAGAACCACTTACCTCTCTTGAAACCAAAAGACCACTTAAAGATTTTGATATTGTTGGCTTTAGTCTCCAGTATGAACTTTCTTATCCTTCTGTACTTAATATGCTTTATCTTGGACAAATTCCTATACTCTGGCAAGACAGATTAGACAAAAAATATCCTTTAATAATAGCAGGAGGTCCTTGTAGTGCAAATCCTCTTCCTATGTCTAATTTTATAGATGTATTTTTAATTGGAGAGGGAGAAGAAGCCATAGTTGAGCTTGTAAATGTCTACAGAGAATGGAAAAACTCTCAAGGAAAAAAAGAAGAACTTCTTAATGAAATCAGTCATATTGAAGGCTTTTATGTTCCTTATGTAGGTAAAAAGACTGTAAAACGCAGATATATCAATAACTTAAATGATGCTGAGTTTCCCACAAAACCTGTTCTTCCCTATGCAAAGATTATCCATGACAGAGTATCAATAGAAGTCTCAAGAGGATGTCCATCTGGTTGTAGATTCTGTCAAGCGGGAATGATTTATAGACCTTTAAGAATAAGAACTCCTGAAAAAATCTTAGATATAGCTAAAAAATCAATAGAAAATACAGGTTATGAAGAAATCTCTCTACTTTCCTTTAGTATCGGACATTATCCTTATCTTATTGAGCTTATAAATGCTTTAAATAAAAACTTTTCTGAAAAAGGAATTGCTATTTCTCTTCCATCAATCAGAGCTGATAAAGTTACTAAAGAACTTCTTCAGAAAATAAAAACTACAAGAAAAACAGGATTTACGATCGCACCAGAGGCAGCAACAGAAAGGCTCAGATGTATAATAAATAAAAACATTTCAAATGAAGACATTGAAAGAGCCTGCGCATTTCTATTTGAGGAAGGATGGCTAAATATTAAACTATACTTTATGATAGGACTTCCAACAGAAACCCATGAAGATATTGAGGAAATCGTTGCTCTTTCAAAAAGAATCATAAAGCTTGCAAAAATTTATACCAAAAAGTTTGTTGAAATAAATATAACTGTTTCTCCATTCGTTCCAAAACCTCATACTCCTTTTCAGTGGCTGGGGCAAATTCCATTTGGAGTAATGCAAGAAAAACTTGAGTTTATAAAAAACTCTTTTCAGCGTATTAAAGTTCACTATAAAGGGCATGATCCTAAAATGAGTCTTCTTGAAGCATCTCTTTCAAGAGGAGACGAGAAAGTAGGTGATGTAATATATAAAGCTTGGCAAAATGGAGAGGTTTTATCAGCTTGGACAGAGCTTTTTGATTTTCAAAGATGGCTTTCTGCTATGGATAAAACTGGAGTTGATCTTTTTTCTTATGCCATAAAGGAATACTCCACTGATGAGCCACTTCCATGGGATTTTATAGATTATGGAATAAGAAAGGAGTTTCTTATAAGAGAACTTGAAAGAGCATTAAGTATAAAAAGAACAGATGAGTGTACAGTAAAATGCGAAGGCTGTGGACTTAGTTGCCAAATAAAAGATAAAAAATCTAAATATGAGAAAAGTTTCATTTTTTCAGATTTTAATCAGACAATCCCCTTTAACAAGGAAAAAATTATCACCGTCAGATTTTGCCATACTAAGTTAGGAATAATGAAGTATCTTTCACAACTTGAATTAAGTAGCCTTATTACAAGAGCCTTAAGAATGGCAGAAATTCCCTTTGTTCTTTCAAAAGGATTTCATCCAAAACCCGAGATATCCTTTGGACCTTCACTTCCTGTAGGAGTTGAAAGTGAAAAAGAGTATTTTGACTTAAAAATTTACGGTGAATTCAAAGAAAAATACATTGAAAGACTAAATAAAATCTTACCTGAAGGATTAAAAATAATTAAAGTAAAAACAATTCCTCAAACTGCTCCATCTCTTAACTCATTCATTCAGATTTATAAATACTGCATTAAAACTAAAGAAAATTTTTTATTTGATAAAAAAGCTACAGAAAACATTATCATAGAAAGAGATGGAAAAAAAGTTTTTCTTAAGGATTTTATAGAGGAGATTCAAGTTAATGATAAAGAAATATGTATAATAGTTAAAGATACAACACAAAAAGCAAGAATCTCTGAAATCGTCAATGCACTCTTTGGTAAACAAATTAGAGATTTAGAGATAAAAAGAATAGCCATGTATGGTTTTGAAGGAGGATTGGTAGAACCTTGAGTAACGAACTTTTAATAAATGTAACAAAACAAGAATGCCGTGTGGCTCTTTTAGAAGGTGGACAAGTTGTGGAGTTTTATATTGAGAGAAAAGGAGACTCAAGTTATGTCGGAAATATCTATAAAGGAAAGGTAGTTAAAGTTTTAAAAGGTATGCAAGCTTGTTTTGTTGATATAGGATTGGATAAGGCTGCTTTTCTTTATGTTGATGATATAAAGGGTGGAATTAAAGAAATTTATCCATTTTTTGAAGTAGAAGAGGAAACAGAAATCATTTCAAAACCCGATGAAACTCAAAAGGTTCGTAAACCTGAAGAGATTAGGAGTGATTTCAGAGATTTCTCTATTGAGGACTTGATTCAAGAAGGGCAAGAAATACTTGTTCAAGTTGCAAAAGATCCCATAGGAACAAAAGGAGCAAGAGTTACATCAAGAATAACTCTCCCTGGAAGATATGTTGTACTTATGCCAGGAATGGAACATATTGGTGTATCAAGAAAAATAGAAGATGAAGAAAAAAGAAAAGAGTTAAAAGAGCTTGCATCAAAGATAAAACCTCCAGGATTTGGTTTAATCATGAGAACAGTAAGTGAAGATGCAACAGAGGAAGAAATTCGCAAAGATATTGATTTTCTTCTACTTTTATGGGATAACATTCAAAAGAAAAAAGACAAAGTTCATGCTCCATCTCTTATTCACTGTGAATTTGATTTAGTTTTAAGAAGCCTAAGAGATTTTATGAATCAAAATGTAGACAGAATGATAATTGACAATTATGAGGAATGGCAAAGACTCAAAGAGTTTGCTCAGGTTTATTTTCCAAGAATTGCAGATAAGATAGAACTATATGAAGGTGAAGAACCACTATTTGATGCATTTGGAGTAGAAGTTGATCTTGATAGAGCTTTGCAACGTAAAGTATGGCTAAAATCTGGAGGATATATTGTAATTGACCAAACAGAAGCAATGACAGTTATAGATGTGAACACAGGAAGGTTTGTAGGCAAGGAAAATCTTGAAGATACCATCTTAAGAACAAACCTTGAAGCAGTTAAAGAAATAGCTTATCAAATCAGACTTAGAAATCTTGGAGGTATTATATTAGTGGATTTCATAGATATGGAAAAGGAAGAAAACAAACAAAAAATCATAAATGCAATGACAGAGGCGGTAAAAAAAGATAGAGCTAAAACAACAGTCTATAATATCACAGAACTTGGAATAGTTCAGATGACAAGAAAAAGAACAAGAGAAAGCCTTGAACATATTCTATGTGATAGCTGTCCATACTGTGAAGGTAAAGGAAGAGTAAAGAGTACAAGAAGTGTAGCCTATGAAATATTAAGAAAACTCAAATTTATAACAGTACCTAAGGGAGCAGAAATAACAGTAGTAGCAAATCCCCATGTGGCTGATCTATTGACCGATGAGGAAAGAGACTCTATAGAGGAAATTGAAAATGCAAAGAAAATAAGAATAACAGTCAAAAAAGATCCCCACCTACACCAAGAAAACTACTCTATTCATAAAAACATATAATAAAATGGACTTCCTTAACGAATGCAATAAATGTGGAAAATGTAAACAACTCTGTCCAAGTTATAAGATTTTTCTCAATGAATCATTTTCTCCACGTGGAAGGATATCTCTTATTAAAGCCTTTGAGAAAGAGGTAGGTTCTGAAAAGTCATTGAAAAAAAGAATTTTTAGCTGTCTTCTATGTGGAACATGCGAAAATTCATGCCCATTAAATTTAAACATAAGCACTTTCATATATGAAACAAGAGCAAAGATGAAAAAAAATACACTGCTATATCTATTCAAATATTTTTCTCTTTACCCTGGATTATTCTGTTCAATTTTACAAAATCTTAGTCATTTTAAGTTCTTTTTAAAAATTATGAAGCTTTCATACTTAAAGAAATTTTCAAATTTAAATATTAAGTTCAAAAAATCTAACCATCTTCAAGTCTACAGCAAACTAAAATCTTCAGGAAGAATAGCAATCTTTTCAGGCTGTACAGCAAATTACTTAATACCTTCAATAACTAATTCTTTAATCTATGTCCTTAATTGGTTAGACTATGAAGTCATTGTTCCCAAACAGCACTGCTGTGGAGCACCTCTTCTTTCAGCAGGCTTTAAAAATGAAGCAATCAAACTTGCTCAAAAAAACATAAAAATCTATAAATCTTTTAATATTGACGGAGTGGTGACTCTATGCCCTACGTGTTCTCACTTTATTGAAAACATTTACGAAAAGATTATAGGAGAAAAAATCTCTATCTTAAAAGTTTATGAATTATTTGAAAAATCACAAAAAAAACTAAATTATCCTATTTCAGATTTTAAAGAACATAAAATAGGATTTCATGCTTCTTGCCACTCATCTAACTATGTCAAAGATGTAGATAAAGTATTAGAATTATTAAAAAGACTTGGTATAAATGACCTTCAAATAAAAAGTGGCTGTTGCGGATCTGCAGGAGTTTTTTCCTTTTTATTTAAAAAAGAATCTATGGATATTCTAAGAAAAAAAGTTTTAGAATATAAAAAAATGGATATGATAGTTAGTTCTTGTCCAAACTGCATAATTCAGTTTAAATCTGCCATTGAAGATAAAAAAATACTTCATTATATTGAACTAATCCATAAAATTTTATTAGAAGGAGAAAAAAATGCAAGAAAATTCTTCAAACTTTGAGATAATTTTACCTGATGGAACAGTTTATAACCCAAACAAGAAACAAAAGAGAGATTCTCACACAATTCAAGGATATACATCTGATGGAAAACCTAAAATAATGAAATTTTCAGCAAAAACAAGCTGTGACCGTTGTGGTGAATGCTGTAGAAGAGACACTCCAGTAATTCTTAAAGAAGACATAAATCTTCTCATAGAAGGCGTTATTTCTGAAAAAGAGCTTTATACAATAAGAGAAGGAGAAAAAATTCGTTCTTCTATAGATGGTGATACTTATTACTCTTCAATGGAACTCATTAAAGTAAGACCAATATTCGGAAGCTTTACATGTATTTTTTATGATCTTAAAGAAGGTTGCACAATCTATGAAAAGAGACCATCAGTATGCAGACAGTATGAATGCTGGTCGCAAAATTTTAGCATTACAGGACTTGACAAAAAAAGGCTAACGAGAGCTGACTTATTTAAAGGAGTTGAACTAATAGAGGAAGTATTAAAAAAACATGAAGAAAAATGTTCTGTTGTCAGATTTGCTGATCTAATAGATGAATTAAGAAAAGGAAAAGAAGAAAACACAGAAAAGATCGCAGAGATGATTCTTTATGATCTATCCATAAGAGACTGGATAAAGGAAAAACTAACAGTTTCAGATGATGTATTACCATTGCTATTTGGAAGAACACTTTTTGAGATAGCTCCTTTTTATGGCTTAATAATAGAAAAAGATGGTGAAAACTTTATAATCAAAATCACTAAGGAGGAAGAAGAATGAAGATTTTCATTGACACAGCCAATCTGGAGGAAATAAAGAAGACTTGGGAGGCTGGTTTAATTGATGGAGTGACAACAAATCCTTCCTTACTTGCAAAAGAAGGTAAAGAGCCTTTATCTTTACTTAAGGAGATATGTGAAATTGTAGATGGACCAGTAAGTGCCGAAGCAGTCTCTTTAAAATTTGAGGATATGTTAAGAGAGGCTTATGAATTAAGTAAAATTCATAAAAATATTGTTATTAAAATCCCAATGACTGAAGATGGACTAAGAGTAGTAAAAAAGCTTTCCCAAGATGGAATAAAGACCAATGTAACTCTCGTTTTTTCTCCTATACAAGCCCTCTTAGCAGCAAAGGCTGGTGCTACCTATGTAAGCCCCTTTGTTGGAAGACTTGATGATATAAGTCATTTTGGAGTAGAACTCATAAGAGATATAAAAATAATCTTTGAAAACTATGCCTTTCACACTGAGATAATTGTTGCAAGCATTCGTAATCCAATTCATGTTCTTGAAGCAGCCAGAATTGGTGCTGATATTGCAACAATTCCTTATTCTGTAATAAAACAACTCATTAAACATCCACTTACAGATATAGGTATTGAAAGGTTTTTAAAGGATTGGGAGAAGCTTAAAAAGTAGGAGGTGTTTAAATGAGAATGAATAAAAAATACATTATCTCAGGAATTATACTTATTTTTATAGGAATAACAATCGGATTAATCATTTCATCAAAGCTTGATATTCAATCAAAGGGATTCTCTGAGGACTATAAGATATCAAAGGAATCACAGGAGATACTTTCAAAGTTTGGAAACGCTATGGCAGAAGTCATTCAAGCTGTAAGACCATCAGTAGTAAACATCTATACTACGAAGAAAATTAAAAGACCATGGATTCCTTTTCCTTTCAATGATCCCTTTTTTAGAAGATTTTTTGATGAGGAACTAAGCGAACTATTTAACAGACAGAGAGAGTATACTCAAACATCTCTTGGTTCTGGAGTAATCGTTGATTCATCAGGACATATTCTTACTAACTATCATGTAATTAAAGGTGCCGATGAAATTAAGGTAAAACTTTATGATAAAAGAGTCTTTGATGGAACAGTAATTGGTTATGATGCCAAAACAGATATTGCAGTTATAAAGATAAAAGCAGAGGGATTGCGCCCTATTAAGTGGGGAGACTCTGATAAACTAAGAGTGGGCGAAACAGTTATAGCTATTGGAAATCCTTATGGACTTAATCTTACAGTTACAAGCGGAATTGTGAGTGCTACAGGCAGAGCCAATGTAGGAATAGCTGATTATGAAGATTTTATTCAGACAGATGCAGCAATTAATCCTGGAAACTCAGGTGGTCCTTTAGTTAATGTTAGAGGAGAACTTGTTGGCATAAATACAGCCATATTTAGCACAACAGGAGGATATCAGGGGATAGGATTTGCTATTCCAAGTAACATGGCAAAAGTAGTTATGGAAAGTTTGATAAAAAATAAGAGAGTAGTCCGTGGATGGCTCGGAGTAACAGTTCAGGATTTGGATAATGAAATGGCAAAAAGACTAAAACTTAAAGAAATAAAAGGTGCTATTATTACAGATGTAGAAGAAGGGAGTCCAGCTGAAAAAGCAGGACTTATGCGAAAAGATGTTATTATAGGCTTTGACGGCAAAGAAGTTGAAGACTCTGCTCATCTGAGAAATCTTGTGGCAAATACTCCTCCAGGAAAAAGAGTAAATATTGAGATAATAAGGGAAAATAAAAAATATTCAATACCTGTTACAATAGGAGAACTTCCTGCAGAAAGAAAGGTTTCTTTAGCAGAGTCAGTATTAGCAGGATTGCATGTTGAAGAGTTAACAACTAAACTAAGGAATCAGCTAAAAATTCCTCAAAAAATTAACGGAGTTGTAGTAACATACATTGAACCAGGTTCCCATGTTGAAGGATTACTCGCAAAAGGAGATGTAATTATAGAAATTAACAATGAAAAAATTAACAATGTCAAGGATTTTATAAGAGTAGCTAAGGAAGCCAAGACAGAAGCTATTATTTGGTTTTATAGACAAGGAAGAATATCATATATAACTGTGAGTATTAGACAATAAAGTTTAGATTAGCTTTTAAATCATTAATAAGTTTTTCTAACGAAGAAAGTTTTAAAGAAGAATCTTTAATATCAACTGTAAGTAAGTTTATTGCAGATGGAATAAATTTTAGAAAGTTTTTCTTTTTTTTTAAAGATAAAAAACCGTAAGCACCCAATGCTTGCATATGCCGTTGAATTCTGCAGAGGCAGAGTTCTTCTTTGAAGTTTTCATCAGGATTTAAAAATAAGGCTGAAAATCCAGAATTTTTAGCTTTTTCAATATAGTAATTTATAAGCTCTTCTCTTATTCTATCACTTAAATTAACATAGGGATCCCAAAGTAAAGATGCTAAATCATATCCAGGCGGACCTAATCTGGCTGATTGATAGTCAACAAAGTATATTTTATCATCTTTAAGCATTATATTCTGGCTTTGTAAATCTCTATGAAGA
>JANXCZ010000037.1 GCA_025060075.1 Thermodesulfovibrio sp. | reverse complement strand
CTTTATATGGCAATTAAGATTTATCCAGATGCCTTTAAAAATATTAATCTTGAAAAAGTAGCAGATGATTTTTATAGAAAAGTATTCGGAATATCTTATTATAAAGTGAGACATTATGAAGGGTATTAGGGCTTTTTTAATTTTTCTTTCACCTCTTTTAGTTGCATGGATAGCTCTGTTTCTTGGAGCATACGGAGTTACACCTTTGATGGTTATCAAAATTTTACTAAATGAGACTTTACACCTTTTTGAAATCGGCGATATACCAGAAAAAGCTATAATCATTGATATAAGACTTCCGAGAGTTATCCTTGCAGGGCTTGTTGGAGCAGCACTTTCCTGTGCAGGAGTAACACTTCAGGGTATTTTTCGTAATCCTCTTGTTGATCCTTTCATACTTGGTATTTCAGCAGGTGCAGCCTTTGGATGCGCTATAACAGTTGGATTTTTAAGTTTTCTTCCCATTCAGTTTACAGCCTTTGTTTTTGCTGTGCTTTCAGTTATGATTGCCTATGCAGTAGCAAGAACTCAAGGAGAGGTCTCCCGTCTTCCACTTATTCTTTCGGGAGTTATAGTTTCTGCCTTTTTTACTGCGATGGTTTCAATTGTGAAGTTTTTAGTTGATCCTCACAAACTTCAAAGCATAGTTTTTTGGCTTATGGGAAGTTTCAGCCTTTCTGACTGGAAAGCTGTAAAAATAGCTCTATTGGGAGTTTTATCTGGAGTGATACCAATTTTTTTAATGCGTTGGAGACTTAATGTCCTGAGTATGGGAGAGGAGGAGGCTAAGGCTTTAGGAGTAAACATAAAAAGAGAAAGATTACTTTTTATCGGATTTTCGACTTTGGCTGTAGCAGTTGCCACATCTTTGTGCGGAATTATAGGTTGGGTTGGACTAATGGTTCCCCATCTTGTAAGAATGCTTACAGGACCAGATCATAAAACCCTTGTTCCACTAAGTATTTCTGCAGGTGCTGCCTTTATGATTTTAGCAGACACCATATCCAGAACTCTTACCAGCTTTGATATCCCTGTAGGAATAATTACAGCACTCACTGGAGCCCCATTTTTTATCTATCTTATGAAACGTGCTGGTAAGGAGGCATGGGGCAGGTAATGTTAAGCATCAGAGATATATATTTCAGGCATAAAGGCAGAAAAGAAGATGTTCTTAAAGGTATAAGCTTTGATGCTCAACCAGGGCATATCACAACGATTCTTGGTCCAAATGGTTCTGGAAAGACAACACTTTTTAAGTGTATTTCAGGGCTTTGGAAGTATTATAAAGGCGAAATTTCATTCAATGGTAAGGCTATTGATAAACTCTCCCCTAGAAAAAGGGCAAGAATATTTTCCGTTGTACCGCAAGAACATGAGCCACCCTTTCCTTATTCAGTTTTTGATGTTGTTTTGATGGGAAGGGCAAGTTATGTGGGGCTTTTTTCCACACCAAGTAAAAGGGATTATGAAATTGTAGAAGAAGCAATTAATACTGTAGGAATTGAAAAATTAAAGGAAAAACCATACACAAAGATAAGTGGAGGAGAGCGTCAGTTAACACTTATTGCAAGGGCATTGGCACAAAATGCACCAGTAATGCTGCTTGATGAACCAACAAGCCATCTTGATTTCCGGAATCAGATAAATGTTCTTAAAAAGATGAAAGAAATCGCTGTAAATAGGGGATTAATAGTAATAATGACTCTTCATGATCCCAATCTTGCAGGACTTTTTTCAGATAAGGTAGTTGTAATTAATTCAGGAACAAAGATAGCAGAGGGCAAGCCTGATGAGATTATTACAGAGAGCTTGATTAAACGGGTTTATGATATTGAAGTAAGAAAAAGTAGCATTGATGGAAAAAGTATGATATTTCCTGTAATTTAGGAGGCAGTTATGCTTAAGGTTTTAGCAGTTGTGTGGCAAAGTTACTATAATATACTGCTTCGTGCATCAAAAAATATAAAAGATTTTGTAGTAAGAGTATACTCTGTAAGAGTTCCTGAACAGAATACTCAAAAGCTTGAGGAGGTTTTTAAGGAGATTGAAGAGGCAGATATTATATTTCTTTATCGTTCTAATGAATCTGTCTGGGAGGAGATTGAAAATAAAATTAAAGGGAAAAATATAAAGGCAAAAATAGTATGTCTTGGGCATGACCCTTCCTACTTTATGCTTTCAAATGTTGAGCCAGAAGTTATAGGCAAAGCATATAAATATATTGTGATAAATGGAGATAAAAATGTTACTAACATGTTTTATTTTCTTGCTAAAGAACTTGGAGGACTTAATATTTTCTATGAAGAGCCTGAAGAGATACCTTGGCAAGGGCTTTATCATCCAGAGGCTGGAAGGATTTTCACTGATATTGAAGAATATTTTAAATGGTATGAAAGTAGGAGATTCTTCGGCAGTTCATATATCAAAATGACAGAAATGCCTACAGTAGGAGTTCTTTTTTCAAGGCATTACTGGATAAATGGAAATACAGAGTTAGAGGATTTATTGATAAAAGAGTTTGAATCAAGGGGATTCAATGTTATATCTGCCTTTGCCTATTCTGTGAAAGACAATGCTCTTGGAACTAAGGGAAGTGGAGAAGTTGTAGTGGAATATTTTATTGATAAAAATGGAAAACCAAGAATTGATGGCTTTATAAAATTAATCTCCTTTTTCCTTGGAACAAGTAGAGAAAAGAGAATGGACAACACCGATGTAGCCAGTGACGGTGTTGAGATACTTAAAAAACTTAATGTTCCAGTTTTTTGTCCTGTAAACTCTTATTATAAAACAATTGAAGAATGGGAAAAAGAGGAGCTTAATCTTGATATTGGCTGGAGTATTGCTCTTCCTGAGTTTGAAGGAGTTATTGAACCAGTGATAGTTTCTGCACAAAAGGAAAATGACGATTTTGAAAGAAGAAAGATGCCAATTGAGGAAAGGGTAAAAAAGTTTGTTGAGAGAATAAGTCGCTGGATTGAGCTTAAAAGAACACCAGTTAATGAAAGAAAGATTGCATTTATACTTCATAACAATCCCTGTGCATCAGTAGAGGCAACTGTTGGCTCAGCAGCACATCTTGACAGCCTTGAAAGTGTTGTTGAGATAATGAAGAGGATGAAAGAGGTTGGATATAAAGTTGAACCACCAAAGGATGGAAAAGCTCTTATTGATGAGATAATTAACAAAAAAGCCATCTCTGAGTTTAGATGGACAACTGTTGATGAAATTGTTGAAAAAGGTGGTGCTTTAGCTTTAGTTGATAAAGAAAAATACTTAGAGTGGTTTAATGAACTTCCAGAGAAAACTCGTGCTCGCATGGTTGAATCATGGGGTGAGCCTCCAGGAGAATATAAAAATGGAATTCCGCCTGCAATGGTTTACAATGGAAAGATTGTAATAACAGGATTGAGTTTTGGAAACGTGCTTGTCATGGTTCAGCCAAAGCGTGGCTGTGCAGGTAGTAGATGCGATGGACAGGTATGTAGAATCTTACATGATCCTGATACACCACCTCCTCATCAGTATGTTGCAACATATAAATGGCTAAGCCGTGAATTTAAGGCAAATGCAATTGTCCATGTAGGAACTCATGGAAATTTGGAGTTTCTTCCGGGAAAGGGTGTTGGACTTAGTTCAGCTTGTTTTCCTGATATTTGCATTGATACGATGCCTCATCTTTATATCTATAATGCCGATAATCCTCCAGAAGGAACAATAGCAAAGAGGCGAAGTTATGCAGTTTTGGTTGATCATATGCAAACTGTGCTTACTGAGAGCAATCTTTATGATGAACTTTTAGAGCTTGATCGCCTCCTTGGTGAGTATGAAGAAGCAAAGATAAAAGAGCCTTCAAAAATTCATACACTTGAGCATATGATAATACATTCAATAAAAAAGGCTAAACTTGAAAGAGAGATAAAAATTATTTGGCAAGGTAAAAGAGTATCCCTTTCAGAATTAAGCCATGAAGAAATTCATCAGATACCCTTTGAAAAAATAGTCCAAGAAGTCCATGCAAAACTCTCACTAATTAGAGGTTCCCAAGTTCAAGATGGAATGCATATATTTGGAAGAGTTCCAGAGGGGGAAAGAAGGGTTGATTTTATATACTCAATAATGAGATATGATGCTGGAGAGGATTTTTCATTAAGAAGAGAGATCGCAAAACTGCTTGGATATGAATTAAATGAGCTTTTTAAAAATCCTCAGACCTTAGATATTTCAACTGGTAAAACCTATGGAGCAATTCTTGAAGACATAGATAGGATTGGAAAAGAGATTATAAAAGAGGTTTTAAAGGAGGAGGCAATATGAAGATTTTAGAGAAAATAAACTGGAATGAGCCAAATTGGAAAGCAATAAGGAAGAAGATTATTGAAATAAACAGAAAGATTGAAGAGTCAAAGGAGATTGAAGCACTTATTAATGGATTTGATGGAAGATATATTCCTCCTGGTCCTTCTGGACTTATTACAAGAGGAAGGGATGATGTTCTTCCTACTGGAAGAAACTTTTATAGCCTTGACCCTCACAGAGTTCCAACAAAGACTGCCTTTGAGATAGGGAAAAGGCTTGCTCAGAAACTAATAGAAAAGCATCTTAATGAAGAAGGTAGATATCCGGAAAATGTGGCAGTCTACTGGCAAAGCACAGATATCATGTGGGCAGATGGTGAAGGAATGGGACAAATTATGTATCTTTTGGGTGTAAAACCAAAGTGGCTTTCGAATGGAAGGGTAAAAGGATTTGAGATAATTCCAATAAGTGAGCTTGGTAGACCCCGTATTGATGTAACAATAAGGGTTTCAGGGATTACAAGGGACAACTTCCCTATGTGTATTGAGCTTATTGATGAAGCTATTCAGGAAGTTGCAAATCTTAAGGAGCCTGAAGATTTAAATTTTGTAAGAAAACATACCTTAGAGCAACTTTCACAAAATGGAGGAGACTTTCGTTCAGCTACATTAAGAATATTTTGTTCCATGCCTGGAACTTATCAGGCAGGAACACAGCTTGCAGTTTATGCCTCTGCCTGGAAGGAAGAAAAGGATCTTGCAGATGTATTTCTCTACTGGAATGGCTATGCCTACGGAAAAGGAGTATGGGGTGAAAGTAAACATAAAGAGTTTGCAAATATACTTAAAAGTGTTGATATAACCTATAACAAAGTTGTATCAGATGAATATGATCTCTTTGGATGTTGTTGTTACTTTGGAGCACATGGAGGCATGACAGCTGCTGCAAGACACTTAAGTGGAAAAGAAGTTAAGACCTATTATGGAGACACCCGTAATCCTGAAAATGTTGATGTGAGAGACCTTGCAGATGAAATAAGGAGAGTTGTCCGCACAAAACTTCTTAATCCAAAATGGATTGAAGGTATGAAAAGACATGGATACAAAGGTGCTGGAGATATCTCAAAAAGAATTGGAAGAGTATATGGTTGGGAGGCTACAACAAGGGAAGTTGATGATTGGATTTTTGATGATATAGCAAGAACATTTATGATGAATGAGGAAAACAGAAAATTTTTTGAAGAACATAATCCCTACGCACTTGAGGAAATTGCAAGAAGATTAATTGAGGCAATGGAAAGAGGGCTATGGAGTCCAGCAGAAGATGTAAAAGAGGCATTGAAAGTAATTTATCTTGAGATTGAAGGTTGGATTGAAGAAAAAATGGGAGATACAAAAGGTAATTTTCAGGGTGGAAGCATTGATATTATAACTGCAGAGGAGGTCCAGTTCTGGAAAGACAAGATGAAGGAGGTAATTACTTGATTTTAGTTGATTTATTTAAAAGACAGATTCGTCTCACAGAGGAAAGAAAAAAACATTTTGAGACAAATCATCCAGAGATGGAAAACCAAATTGAAAAAATAAAGGAAACTTTACTGAATCCAGATATTATTATCAAGTCAAAGACAGACTCGCAGGTGGAGCTTTTTTACAAACACTATTTTGTGACTCCAGTAACTGAAAAATATATGTGCGTTGTTGTTAAAGTTTCCTCTAATCTTAATGATTTATTTATAATAACTGCATATTTTACAGATAGTGTTAAGAAAGGAGAATTGATATGGCAAAAGAAATAGTTGTTTGGTATGACAAGGAAGGTGATTACATTGAAATTCTATTTGAAAGAAAAAAGGGATACTTTAGAGAAACGGAAAATGATGCAATTATGGAAAAAGTGGACGAAGAGGGAAATTTATTAGGTTTTTCAATTTTAAAAGTTAGTGCTTTGAAAGAAAAACCATTATCATTTATCCTTAAAGCTAAAGTAGCATAGTGGAGGTATTATGATATTTCCCTTTACTGCTATTGTTAACCAAGAGGAGATGAAGCTTGGCCTTATTTTGAATGTAATTGATCCAAGCATTGGCGGAGTTCTTATTATGGGAGAAAAGGGAACAGCTAAATCCACAGCTGTTAGAGCTTTGGCAGATTTGCTTCCAGAGATAGAAGTTATAAAGGGGTGTAGATTCAGTTGTGCACCAGATGGACCCTTCTGCAGTGAGTGTTTTGAAAAGATTCAGTCAAATTCCTACTTAGAGATTGAAAAAAAGAAAATGAGAGTTGTTGAACTTCCTTTGGGTGTAACAGAAGACAGAGTTGTGGGCAGCCTTGACATAGAGCATGCTATAAAAAAGGGTGAAAAGCGCTTTGAACCTGGTATACTTGCTGATGCAAACAGAAACTTTCTTTATGTTGATGAAGTAAACTTACTTGAAGACCATATAGTTGATCTCTTACTTGACTCTGCTGCGATGGGTATAAATACAGTTGAAAGAGAGGGTATATCCTTTAGTCATCCTGCAAGATTCATTCTTGTGGGAACTATGAATCCAGAAGAAGGAGAACTAAGACCTCAGCTTCTTGATAGATTTGGACTTTGTGTTCAGGTAAGTTCAATAAGGGATAAAGTTCAAAGAGTTGAGATTTTAAAGAGAAAGGCAGAGTTTGATGATGATCCTGAAGGTTTTTATAAAAAATGGCAGTCTCATCAAAGAGAACTTTCAAATAGAATTATTAATGCTAAGGAAAGACTTAAAAATGTCAGTATATCGGAAGAGTCTCTTTTAGCAGTTGTTGAGATAACTTCAGAGCTTAATCTTGATGGTCACAGAGCAGATATAGTAATGATTAAGGCTGCGAGAGCATACTCAGCATTCAATGGAAAAGAAGAGATCACCCATGATGATATAAAAGCAGTTGCTCCCTTTGCTTTAAGACACAGACTTAAAAGGCTTCCCTTTGAGGATATTTCTGAAGAGTCTGAGAAACTTAATGCAATCCTTGAAAAAATATAAAATAAACTTTTTTAACTTTATAGATCAAGAAAATGCAAAGCTTGCTCTAATTTTAAATATCATTGAACCAAAATGTGGTGGATTATTATTAGCAGGAAAGAAAGGCGCAGGTAAGTCAACTCTTATTAAAGCTTTCAGAGAAATTCTAAAACTATTTCAGTATCCTTCTGTTGCTCCCCTTGTTTTAACTCACAGAAAAAGAAGCATTGAATTAAGTCCTGAAGAATCAGAACATGAAGATATGCTTGAAAAATCTGATAATTCAAAAAAAGACAAAGATAACAGAGAACATAAAAATACTGCATCAACTAATCAAGAATCCTATGATGTTAAATCACAGGGTATTGCTTCCTCTGAAAAGGAAGAAACTTTTCCAGTGGGTGAAAGCTACAATGTAAAGAGATTTATTCTAAAAAAAGATAGAATAACAAGAAAAATAACAGGAAGAAGAACAAAAACAAAAACAAAGGGTAGGGGAGGCAGATACATAAGAAGTCTTATTCAGGAAAGGTCTGAAGTGGCAATAGATGCAACCTTAAGAGCTGCTGCACCTTTTCAAAAATTAAGAGAAAGAGTAGACAGACTCATAATTCTTGATGATGATCTAAGATATAAAGAAAAAGAAAGAAAGATGAGTCATTTTGTTATTTTTGTTGTTGATGGTTCTGGTTCTATGGGCGTAGAACAAAGAATGACCGCAACAAAAGGTGCAGTTTTCTCTCTTCTTATGGATTGCTATCAAAAAAGAGACAAAGTCTCAATGATTGTCTTTAGAAAAGACAAAGCAGAAATAGTGCTTCCTCCTACATCCTCAGTGGAACTTGCTTTTAAAAAGCTTAAAGATATTCCAACAGGTGGTAAAACTCCACTTAGTGCTGGACTCTTAGAGGCATATAAACTAATAAGAAAAATTAAACTTAAACAGCCACAGTCACGCTTTCTTGTTTTAGTTTTAACTGATGGAAAGGCAAATGTGTCATTAAGTGGAAAAAATCCTGTTGAAGAACTTAAAAATATTTGTCTTTTGTTTAAAGATAATTTTTTTATTGATTTTATAGTTATTGATACAGAGAAGAAAAATTTTATGAGTATGGATTTAGCTTTAAATCTTTCAATATGGCTTGGAGCAAGATATTTCACTCTTGAAGATTTAAAAGCAGAAACTATTTTCCAACTTATTAAATCTCTTAGGGTATCTTAATTTCGTGTTAAAATAATAAAATATGTGTTCTATTAAGTTTTATTTTAATAAAGCTGTAACTACTTATGAAAATACTGGAAAAATACAAAAAAAAGTCGCCCTTGAGCTTGCAAAAAGAATAAAGGAGGGACATTACTCCACAGTTGTTGAAATTGGAAGTGGAACAGGCTTTTTAAGTATTCCTTTAACTAAAAAATTGACATTTGATAGATTTATCCATATTGACATTTCCTTTGATTTTCTTAAAAAACTTAGAGCAAAAGTTGGAGGTAGGAATTTTTTTATAAATGCAAATGCTGAAAATATTCCCATAAAAAAAATGAAAACAGACTTACTCTTAGGCTCTTCAGTTCTTCATTGGTTATCAAATCCAGAGGAAAATTTATTGGAAATCCTGAAATTGGTTAAAGAAGGAGGAAAATTTTATTTTTCTATTTTTACATCTAATACTTTAAAAGAGATAAAAGAAGTTTCTCAAGTTACAGGTTTTGGTTCTGTTTATTCTTTAATGCCTTGGAATTTTTATGTTTCTCTTTTTAAGGAGAGTGGGTTTTCTTTAAAGTATGAATTAAAAACTTATATAGAAAAATATCCATCACCAAAGGATTTGCTTTTATTTCATAAACTTACAGGAACAAACTATACGGAAAATAAAAAATTCTCTGGTAAAGAAGCCTTTAAAAAATTTTGTGAAGTTTATGAGAAATTTTATGGAAACTCTGAAGGAGTTTATGCTACCTATGAGGTTTTATTTATAGAAGGTCAAAGATTATCTCCCTTTCTTCAATGTTAACCTTTGAAACTTTTACCTTAATTGGAGTTCCAATTGTAAATTTTCTTTTCTTTTTTAGCCCTATTAAGCAATATCTCTTTTCATCAAACTGATAGAAGTCATCAATCATATGAGAGATATGAAGAAATCCTTCTATATAGTATTCTTCAAGTCTTACTCTTATTCCATCAGGACTGACCATTGTAACTTTTCCTTCAAACTCTTCTCCAACTTTGTCTTTCATAAACCAAACTCTCATTATTTGAATGGCATCTCTTTCAACCTCATCAGCTTTTCTTTCCATTCTTGAGCTATGGATTGCGATATTTGGTAAAGTTTCTTCTAATTCTTTTCTTTTTTCTTTTGTTAGTTTTCCTTTCTGTAAAAACTCCTTCAGAATTCTATGGACAATTAGATCAGGATATCTTCTTATTGGAGAGGTAAAATGAGTATAACACTCAGAGGCAAGTCCAAAATGTCCAACATTTTCCGGACTGTAGCGCGCTTGTTTTAAACTTCTTAAGATTAGATAGTTTACTGTTTCTTCATATGGAGTGCCTTTAACTATTTCAAGAAACTCGTGGAAATCAGAAGGTTTTAAGTCCTTTTTGAGAATTCCGAGATTTTTTAAAATTTTGGTGACATAATTAATTTTATTAGCTTCAGGTTCTTCATGCACGCGATACAGACAGGGAATCTTATTTGAGTATAAAAACTCTGCTACTGCTTCATTTGCTGCAATCATAAACTCTTCTATTATGAAGTGGGCAAGATTTCTTTCAGCTTTAATAATTGCTTGGGGATCTCCTTTTATATCAAGTAAAACTTCGGGTTCTGGAAGATCAAAATCAAGACTACCTCTTTTTTTTCTTTTACTCTTAAGAATTTCGCATAGTTCTGCCATTTCTTCAAAATGTGATACAAGATTTTTATACTTTTTAATCTCTTCTTTATCTCTATCTATCAAGATTTTCTTTACTGATGTATATGTCATTCTTTCAGCTGTTTGAATAATACTTGGATAAAAAATAGTTTCTTTTCTTTCTCCAGAATTATTAAAATGCATCTCTACTGTAAAAGTAAGTCTTGGCGTTTTTGGAAGAAGACTACAAAGGTTTTCGCTTAATTGCGGTGGAAGCATAGGAATAACTCTGTCTGGCATATAAATACTGGTTGCTCTAATTCTTGCTTCTTTATCAATCTTATCATTCCATTTTACATAATGACTTACATCTGCTATATGAACCCAAAGAATAAATCCTTTTCTTGTTTTCTTTATTGATACTGCGTCATCAAAGTCCTTTGCATTTTCTCCATCTATGGTTACAGTTGGAAGTTCTCTTAGGTCAACTCTATTTTTAAACTCTTTTTTTGATATTCCTTTAATTAATAATTTTTCAGAAGCATCTAAAACATCCTTAGGAAATTTTTTTGGTAAATCATATTCATACATAAGTATTTCAATGTCTTCTATGGGAGTTTTTGGTTTTTCAAAAACTTTTAGTACTTTTGCAACAAGAGGCTTATTGGGGTCTTGATATGTTACTATTTCAGCAAGTACAAGACTTCCCGGATTTACTTTAGTATTAGAAGGAATAACTATTTGCTGATTTATATTTTTTTTGCGTGGCTGAATATAAAGAATAGGACCTAATTTTTCAACTATTCCAACAATTTTTTTCGTAACTCTTTCAAGAATTCTTATTATTCTTCCTTCTCTTTTTTTTCGTAGCTCTAATTTAGCTACTACTCTATCTCCATGCATTGCTCCCATTGTTGCATGAGGGGGAATAAATATATCAGTTTCCTTAGGAGAATCAGGAATTACAAAACCATATCCATTTTTGTGGGATTCAAAAAAGCCTGTTACTAATTTTGCTTCTTTGGTGGTTAGATAAAGACCTTTTCTATTTCTTAAAATTTTTCCCTCTAAGATAAGTTCTCTAAGTAAACGTTTAAGTTTTTTTCTCTCTGAAGCCTTAAGAGAAAAAAAATCTGATATTTCTTTGAAACTCAAAGGTCGCCCTGATTTTTTTATGAGATCTAAAACTTCTTCTGGTTTCAATTTTTATCCTGCGGAAGTTTAAGATATACTACTTGTCCTGTCTCTCCAAGTTTTCCCAAATCTTTTCCATTAAATATGATTTTAACTCCGCCTGCATTTCCTATGTGAACTCTAAAGAATTTATCTGCCTGAAGCTCTATTTTTTGTCCAGGATTAAGTAAAAACTCCTTTTTTTCTTTATCATCTATTATAATTCTCATCCATACTTTATCAACAGCTTCAATCTTAAGATTTTGTTGATGTGTAAGTGTTTCTTTTGGTGGTTCTTTTTGTTCTATTTTTTCTTGAATATTAGTGTTCTCTAATACTTTTTGCGTTACAGTTTGAGGGATTTCATATTTCTTTCTTTCAGACTGAATAAGGAAAACTACTAATAAAATGACACAAAGAATAATTATTGCAGTGATACTCCATGAAGGTAGTTTTTTACGTATATATTTTTTAGAGAAATCTTTTTCATGTTCAAGTTTTGCTTTAAGTTCAATTAGTTGGATACTTTGTTTTTTATTTTTGAGATATTCTTCATAATCTTTTATGATGGGCGATGGATCGATGCCAAGAAATTCGGCATATGTCTTAATATATGCTTTTGTGTAGACTTCTATTGGTAGTTCATCAAACTTGCCTTCCTCTATTAGTTCCAAATATTGTTTTTTTATTTTTGTTTTTTCTGCAATTTCTTTTATGGTTTTGTTAAGTTCTAATCTTTTTTTTCTTAATTCCTCATACATTAAGAAGTTTCCTTCCTTCTAAGGCTTTTGATAAAGTTACTTCATCTGCAAATTCAATATCAATGCCTATTGGAAGTCCATAGGCAATTCTTGAGATTTTTATGTTGTATTTTTTTAATAAATCTGCAATCCACTGAGCTGTAATTTCTCCTTTTGTATTTGGACTTGTTGAAAGTATTACCTCACGAATTTGTCCTGTCTTAACTCTTTCTTCAAGTTCTTTTATTTTTAATTTATCAGGAGTTAATCCATCAACTGGAGAGATACTGCCTCCAAGAACATGATATACACCTTTGTATCCTGTCTTTTCAAATAGTATTATATTGCTCGGTTCTTCAACCACACATATAACTGAATGATCCCTCATAGAGTTACTACATATATTGCATTTTTCATATTCAGTTATATTGAAACAAACACAGCAGTATTTAGCTTTTTTCTTCAAATTTATAATAGCTTCAGCAATTTGAATAGCTTCTTCTTCAGACATATTCATTATAAAAAAAGCAAGTCTTTGGGCTGTTTTTCTACCAATTCCTGGAAGTTTACAGAGATTTTCAATTACTTTTTCTATAGGATTACTCATAGTTTTCCAAAGAGACTACTTAAGTCAGACAGTCCAGGAAGATTAAATGGTAAAGAAACCTTAGCCATCTCACTCTGAGCAAGTTCATGAGCTCTTTTTATTGCTTCATTTACAGCAGCAAGAACTAAGTCTTCAAGCATTTCAACATCATCAGGATTTACTACTTCTTTGTCAATCTTTATAGAAACTATCTCTCCAGCACCATTTGCTTTAACAGTCACCATTCCTCCTCCTGATGTTGCTTCAACAGTCATTTTTTTTATTTCTTCCTGTTTTTTCTGAATCTCTTCCTGAATTTTCTGAGCCTGCCTCATTATTTCACCAAACATTTTCTTAGACATTATTTCCTCCTCCTTTAGGAATTATGTTAAAAATTCTTCCTTCAAAAAGTTGTATAGTTTTTTTAACAAGAGGATGATCAATTGCCTCTTGTTTTAGTTTTTCTATATTTTTTGATTCTATAGAGTTCAAATCTTCATTAGAATGTATTGTTATCATAACATCGGAGATAAATTCTTTCAATATGTTCTGGATTTCTGAGATACTTTCCCTCACTGATTCAGCATAGAATGATGCTCCGCCATTGTAAATTAATTGAATTTCTCCTTCTTTAAAATTAACCTTAGCATGTTTAATTTTCATAGCAAGCAAATGATTTTCTTCTTCAAGTTTTTCAAGAAATTTTGCCCAATTTTGAGATAAAGATACCTCATCACTCTTTAATGTTGATGAAGAAATAGATAAAGGTTTTGTTTCTTTAAGCTCTTTTATAACATTGTCTATATTCTTGAAATGAGAAAGAAAGCTTAGTTTAAGTAAAGTTATTTCAAAGATAATTCTTGGAAAAAATGAATTTCTTATTGCCAACTCTGAATTAATTAATTCTTTCAATAGAATAACTAAATGTTCTTCAGAAGTTTTATTACTTAACTTTTCTACCAAGGAAGCCTCTGATTCTGTCATATAAGGTTTAAAACCCTTAGTTATTTTACTGATAAGAGTATTTCTTAGAAAATTAATTAAATCTCCAGTGAGTCTTTTGAAGTCTGTTCCAAAATCATTGAGTTCTTCTACTTTTAAAATAATTTTTTCTCTATTTCCTTCAATTAGAGACTCTACAATTTCATATAGCACATTTATGTCTGTTCCGCCAATTAATAAGTTTACGCTTTCTGTAGTTACTTCATTTGTAAATGATGTCACCTGATCAAGCAATGTTAATGCATCTCTCATACTTCCTTCAGAGTTTGAGGCTATAGTATATAAAGCTTCTTCTGTGGCATTTATATTTTCTTGTTTACATATAAAATGAAGTCTCTGTTTTATCAAATTAATTGGAATTCTTTTAAACTGTAAATGCTGACAGCGACTTAAAACAGTAAGTGGAATTTTTTTAGGTTCAGTTGTTGCCAAAACAAAAACTACATGAGGGGGTGGCTCTTCAAGAGTTTTAAGAAAAGCATTAAAAGCTGCTTGACTGAGCATATGAGCTTCATCAATTATATAGACTTTATAGAGTCCTTCAGCAGAGGCATATCGGATATTTTCTCTTAAATCTCTTATGTTTTCAACTGATGTATGAGATGCAGCATCTATTTCTATTACACTCATTGCTCTGCCTTCCTTTATTGCAATACATGAAGCACATTCATCACATGGCTTATTTTGAGAGTCTTTACAATTTAAAGCCTTAGCAAGAATTCTTGCTGTGGATGTCTTACCTACGCCTTTAGGACCTGAAAAAACATAGGCATGTGAGATTCTATCAGTATTTAAGGAGTTTTGAAGAATTTTAACTATTATTTCTTGTCCAATTAAGTCAGAGAATTTTTGTGGTCTATATTTTCTTGCAAGTCCAAGATATGCCATCTTTTCCTTTAATTAAAGGGACCGACTTACTGCGGCACCCAGAGTCAGATGCTTACCGTTGCTTCCTTCCGGACCTGGCGGGGTTCGCATCCCTCTGTTGCGCAGGGTCGGTCCCAACTTTGTTTTCTTTTATTTCTATTTTACCTTTACATGAAGAATTATGGCAAACTAAAAACTCATTACCTTTTTTGTCTTTCTTTTTTACCATATAAGGAGAATTACATTTAGGACATTCTTGAGGAACTGGTTCACTTGAGACTGTAAATTTACATTCAGGATATTTGGAACAAGCCCAGAAAGTTCTACTTTTTTTATTTTGTTTTTTTAGTATTTCACCTCCACATTTAGGACATTTTACCTGAGCAGTTATTGATTGTGTAAATTTACATTCAGGATATTTGGAACAAGCTATAAACTCTCCTTTTTTGCCATTTCTAATTACAAGTATAGCTCCACACTGAGGACACTTTTTATCTAAAGTGTTAATTTTAGAAGTATTTTCGTTACTATCTAAGGATTTTGTATTTTTACATTCAGGATAACCAGAACATGCTAAGAATGGCATTGCATTGCTCCATCTTATCATCATATCTTTACCACAGTTTTCACATTTCAAGGATGTTCTTATATCTTTTGGTTTTGTTACTTTTGATATTTTTTCTGCTTTCTTAAGGTATTTTTCAAAATCTTTATAGAATTCTTCAACTACTTTGTTCCATTGTGTTTCATTTAAAGAAATCTTATCAAGATCCTCTTCCATCTTTGCAGTAAAACCATAATCCATTAACTCTGGGAATTTCTCTTCAAGGAGATCGTTTACAACAAAACCTAAATATGTTGGCTGAAGTCTCTGTTTAATCTTTTTAACATATCCTCTCTCTTGAATTGTGCTTAGTATAGTGGCATAGGTAGAAGGCCTTCCAATACCTTTTTCCTCAAGTGCTTTAACAAGTGTTGCCTCTGTATATCTTGGAGGTGGTTCAGTTGTATGTTTTTGGGTTTCAAGTTTGATTAATTTAAGATGAGTTTTTTCTTCTAAAGCTGGTAAAAGCACATCATCTTCAGATTCTTCATCTTTATATATAACTAAAAAACCAGGAAAGGTAACAACTGAACCACTAACTCTAAATTGAGCAATACCTTCTAAATCTTCAATTACATAAGTAGTTTGCTCAATCTCTGCAGGAGACATCTGACTTGCCAGAAATCTATCCCAAATTAGTTTATAAAGGGCATACTGGTCCTTTGATAGATACTCTTTTACAGCCTCTGGAGTTTTATCTGGATAGGTCGGTCTTATACATTCATGGGCATCTTGAATAGAGAGTTTTTGTTTTTTGTTTTCTGATTTCTTATGAATTCCTACGAATTCTTTACCAAAGCTTTTTTCTATTATTTCCCTTGCCCATTTTTTTGCCTCTTCCGAGACTCTTGTTGAGTCAGTTCTCATATAGGTAATAAGACCGACTCTACTGCCTTCTATATCTACTCCTTCATAAAGCTGCTGGGCAATCATCATGGTTTTTTTAGGAGAAAAACCTAAGGTTGAAGAAGCCTGTGCTTGAAGTGTGGCTGTTCTAAAAGGTTCTGGTGGATTTTTCTTTTTTTTCTTTTTTTCAACCTTTGAGAGTATATAGTTTAAATTTTTAAGTTCTTCAACGATTTTTTGAGCAGACTCTTCATTGGTTATTAGAAATTTTGCTTTCTCTTCCTTGCGATCAACAATAAGTTTGCCTCTATATTTATAAAGATTTGCACGAATTTCCTTCGTATCTTCGTCATTTTTAAAGTGACCGCTTATACTCCAGTAATCCTGAGGTTGAAACACAAGAATCTCTTTTTCTCTTTCAACTACCATCCTTAAAGCAACAGATTGAACCCTTCCAGCAGAAAGTCCTTTTTTTACCTTCTTCCATAAAAAGGGACTAAGATTATAACCTACAAGCCTGTCCAGAATTCTTCTTGCCTGCTGTGAATATACTTTATTTATATCTATCTTTGAAGGATTCTCAATTGCTGATTTTACTGCAGTTGGAGTTATTTCATGAAAAATAGCTCTGTAGATTCTATCTTCTGGAACTTTTATCTCTTCTGCAATATGATAAGCTATTGCCTCACCTTCTCTGTCAGGATCAGTGGCAATAAAGATTTTTTGAGCATTCTGAGCTGATTCTTTAAGCTCTTTTACAATTTTTTCTTTCCCAGGAATTATGATATACTCGGGTTGAAATCCTTTCTGTATATCAACTCCAAGTTTATCTTCCGGAAGATCCTTTATGTGTCCAATGGATGCTTTTACCTGAAACTCCTTTCCAACAATTTTATTAATAGTTTTTGCCTTAGCAGGTGATTCAACTATTATGAGATTTTTTCCTTTTAATTCCATATTATTTGTTTTCCTTTGCTAAAAATAAAACTGTATATGTCATCTTCATGAAGTTCTGTCTCTTTCATAAGTAAGTAAACAAGTAGAGCTCTAATCATGTCAATTTCTTCAAGGTCAAGAATTTGATTTCCTTCAATGAAGTTAAGCTCCTCTTTAATCTGATTTAGATCAAAATCCAATATAGAGAAGTTTTCTAATATTTCATCGTTGTAATTACTATCAATAAGCTGTCTTGCAAGAACCCTCAGAAAATCAAGAAAATTCATTCATATCCTCCTCACATACTTACCTTCTATTTTAGTAATTAATCCATTTATTTCAAGCCCAAGAAGTATTTCAAGAACTTTGGCTGTGTTAATTCCTGTTTTCATTATTATTTCATCCAAATATAAAGGTTCATTCAATATATTAAATATAATTTTTTCATCATTATCAAGTTTTTCAGTCTTACTTTCGCCAAAATAATCCTTTTTTAACTTTTTTAATAATGGAACAAAATGCTCAATTTCCTCAAGTATATCCTCTATTTTAGTTACAAGTTTTGCTCCCTTTTGTATCAGATAGTTTGTGCCTTCAGAGTTTTTTGAAGTAATGTTTCCCGGCACTGCAAAAACTTCTCTGCCTTGCTCTAAAGCAAAAGATGCAGTTATTAAAGCTCCAGAGTTTATCGCAGCTTCTGTAACAAGAGTTCCAAAGGATAATCCACTAATTACTCTGTTTCTTCTTGGAAAATTCTCCCTTTTTGGTCCATCATCAGGATAAAACTCACTTATGATAGCACCATTTTCTATAATTTTCTCGGCAATTATTTTATTTTCAGGAGGATATATATGTGAAACTCCGCTTCCAAGAACAGCAATTGTTCTTCCTTCTGCTGAAAGAGCTGCTTTATGAGCAATTGAATCAATTCCTCTTGCAAGCCCGCTTACTATCGTTATTCCAACTGA
>JANXCZ010000003.1 GCA_025060075.1 Thermodesulfovibrio sp. | reverse complement strand
GGCAATGATAAGTGGAATGTTTTCAGTCTTTTATCAAGCAGTAACAACAAGAATAATGCCGATGCTCAAAATTGATTATACATCTAAGGAACTTAAGTCACAGATATACATTGGAAGTGTTAATTGGTCTTTACTTTTAGCTGTTATTTTGATTATTGTTGATTTTGGTAGTTCCTCAAATCTTGCTGCAGCCTATGGCCTTGCTGTTACAGCAGATATGTGCATAACAGGACTGATTTTAATCTCTATATATTTTCTTAAAAGAAATTACTATGCAATGCTTGTTGGATTTATTGTTCTCTTTATTGACTTTATCTATTTCAGCTCCTGTTTATATAAAATACCCCACGGTGGATATTGGTCAATCATTCTCGCATCTTTACCTTTACTAATAATGATTCTCTATACCCAGGGACAAAAACGGCTTTATAAATTTATGAATTTTATGCCAGTGGAAGACTTTATACTAAAATTTGAAAAAGTTTATAAAACTCATCCAAAAATACCAGGCACAGCAATATTTTTTATAAAAGATACCAACAAAATCTCTCCTTATATTGCTGAAACCATGTTTTATCACGGAATAATTTATGAAGAAAATATCTTCTTATCAATCATAATAAGACCTGATCCTTTTGGAGCAACAGGCTATTTTAAAGAGGAGCTTTGCACTGGTATTAAGATTTTTGAAATCCAAATGGGATATATGGAAGTTATAAATATTGAAGAAATATTGAGAGAAAACAATATAGACGAAAGAGCAATATTTTATGGACTTGAGGAGATAGTGGCAAGAGGTCATTGGAAAGTTTTTGCCTTGATAAAAAGAATTACTCCAACTTTTATAAGTTTTTTCCGATTACCTTCAAGAAAACTTCATGGAGTTTTAACAAGAATTGAGATATAAAATTTTTTATGGAAGAGATAGATTTATTTCGTAGTTGCCTATGCTTACTTTTTCAGCAATCCCTTCTTTCCAAAGAATCTCCATAATTTTAAGCTTTTCTTCCTTAGGAATAAGAATAATTAGCTTATTACCGTCGGATATTAACTTTTTCCATTTATTTACCCTTTCTTGTAAAATTTCCTTTTCTGTAACTATATCAATATATCCAATAATCATACCATAACTTAATACTTTCAAGTCTGGAGGAGGAGTTTCAACAGGCTGTATCTCTTGCTGAAGTTTGCTAAGTTTTTGTTTAATTTGATGAATTAATAATTCTTTAAGAATTTTATCTATACTCACTTATTTTTTCCTCAATTTTGTAATATCTATTATCTTTCCCTCCTTAGTCTCTTGAGCAGAAGAATCCTTTTCCTGTCTGAGCACTTTAAAAACTGGAACAGTAAGCTGAATTCTTAAGTCTGGAGAAAAAACTGCTGCAATTGCATTTACAGGAATATAGCATTTCTCCGGCATATTGCCAAATACAAGAGTGGCTGTAATTGCATCTTTATCCCATATAAAATTCATTTTATTATTAAATACAAGCACAAGACCTCTTTCTTTCTCTTCTGGAAGAAATCCTCTTCTGCCTATAACAACATTTTCATCATAGTCAACAACTATAAAAACCCTTCCTACTAAGTTAAGAATCTCAAAAAACGTGTGCTTCTTCAATTCATTAATTTTATTAATTAGCTCTTCAGACTGTGGTATCATTTTTTAATCCTATAGAACATTAAAATTAAACCACTTACTATCATAATACTACACAAAATCTGTCCCATTGTAAAGACTCCTAAGATATAACCTATCTGAGGATCAGGTTCACGGAAAAACTCTACAAGAAATCTAAAAACTCCATATAAAATAAGAAACAAACAAGACAAAACACCTGGATGTCTAAACTTATCCTTAAGAAACCATAGAATCAAAAAAAGCAGTAATCCCTCAACCACTGCTTCATAAAGCTGACTTGGATGTCTCGGAAATGGACCTCCTTGCGGAAAAACCATAGCCCAAGGCACATCAGTTATCCTTCCATAAAGTTCACCGTTAATAAAGTTACCAATTCTGCCAAGACCTATTCCAATTGGTGCTGTAATAACAAGCATATCAGTTAATGTAAAAAAATCAAACTTCTTTGACTTACAAAAAATCCATGCTGAAACAATCACTCCAATAAGTCCTCCATGAAAAGACATACCTCCATGCCAAACGGCAAAAATTTCCAATGGATTTTGAAGATAGTATGGAAGATTATAAAAAATCACATATCCAAGTCTTGCACCTACAAAAAGTCCCAAAATAAGGTAAAAATATAGAGTTTCAAGAAAATCCTTTTCAAGCTTAAGTCCTCTTCTTTTTATCTCTCTCTTTACAATTAAGTAAGAACATATAAATCCGATAAGATACATTAAACCATACCAACGAATTGAAAAAGGTCCTATTTTGACAATCTCAGGATCAATATTTGGATAAGGAATCACAATCTTTCTCCTTTCTTCTAATCATTGCGAAAAACATATTTATTTTATCTTTAAAAAATACAAAAATCAAAGTCGTTGACAAAAATGTTACTTTGGTAATATGCTAAAAATATGGTAACCATTTGCCGACAGGAGAATACTAATGTGTAGATTAGCAGCAATAACATCTTCAAAATATTTCTCACCGATGGAAAACATACTTGCCCTTGAGACAATGAAAGAAGGACATGATGGCTCTGGACTTGGACTTACACTAAAAGATCTTGGAGGAGAATTTAAAGACTTAAAGGAGTATCCAATTCTTTCTGGTATCTGCTCAAGAAAGGGCAAAGAAGTTCTTGATTCTTATATGAAGGAGTTAGGCTTTAAACTTATTCATATATGGACGCCAAAAATTAAACCTGTAAGAGGAATTATTCCAAGAGACTTTTACTTTGCAGCTTTCTATGACTATCCAGATGAATGGAAAGACAAGCCTTTTGAGGAAAAAGAAGATCTCTTAATGAATATTCGTCTTACATTAAGGAGAATGGGAGAGGCAGATGAATCAATATTTGTATTTTCATTTTATCCAGATGTAATAACAATAAAGGAAGTTGGAGATCCTCTTCAATTAGCTGAATTCTTCGGCCTTGACACAGACAATCTTAAGGCAAAGATAATTTTTGCCCAAGGAAGACAAAACACAAACTATCAGATATACTTATATGCATGTCATCCCTTCTTCCTTCAAGGATACTGCACTATGACTAATGGTGAAAACACTGCTTTTGTTCCAATAAGAGAGTTTCTAATGAGTAGAGGATTCCCCGGGTACATAGGTTATAACTCAGACAGTGAAGTATTCTGTCACATACTTCATTATGTGCATAAAAAACTTAAATTTCCGCTTACTTACTACAAAGATGTTATTACTCCGCTTAAATGGAGTGAGATTGAAACAAGACCTGACAGAGAAGCATTAGCATTGATTAAACAGTCACTTAGACCCCTCTGTATTGATGGACCAAACATGGTAATTGGATTTATTCCTGATGGAACATGTTTTATGGTTCAGGATTCAAAAAAACTAAGACCCGGAGTAGTAGGTGGTGTTCCTGGAAAGTATGCTTTAATGTCTGAGCTTTGTGGATTAGATAAAGTTATTCCTGAAAGAGACAGATCAAAAGATATATTTCCAATGAAATATGACATGGTGATAGTATCACCAGGGGCAAAGGAGGTAAAAGTATGGAACCAGCTACAGGCTTAAAACTTGATTATAACCATAAATTAACAATAAAGGAGTTTCCCTACATCATTAGATGGAGAGAGGACAGATGCAAGCGTTGTGGACAATGCACTGCCGTATGTCCCAATGGTGCCATAAGACCTGCCGTAAAATATATGAGGGTAATAGAGTCTGCAGGAGACACACCTAAACCAAAGCCTGTAAGAAGAATAATTCATGTTATTGAACAGGTAACCAATATGGAAAACTACTGCACAGGCTGTGCTTTATGTGACCTTGTATGTCCAAATAATGCAATAGAACCAGAGTATAATCCGCAGAATAAATTTCTTTTCTATAAAAACCGTGGTGGTGAAGGATACAAAAGAGGTGGAAGAAGAAATGACCCTGGAGTTTCCACCCTTGATAGAATAAAATTTACAAGAATCTCCATGCTTACAGACCCAGCTCTTGATGCAGGAAGGCATGAGTTCAGAGTTCGTTCCTATATAGGAAGAATTCTACCACCCGAGGAACTTCCACTTAAAGTTGAAAATGGTAGGCTTGTAGTTGATAAATCCTCAGGAAAGTTTATTCCTCCTGTAAGAGAAATATTCCCCATAATGATTGGAGGTATGTCTATTGGAGCTCTTTCTCCTTATATGTGGGAAGGGCTTGCTATGGGAGTGGCATATTTAAATGAAGTTGAAGGTATTCCTGTTGTAATGTGCTCAGGTGAAGGAGGATTCCCACCAAGACTTCTTAAATCAAGATATGTAAAATATTTTATCCTTCAGATTGCATCTGGCTACTTTGGTTGGGACAGTATAATTCAT
>JANXCZ010000067.1 GCA_025060075.1 Thermodesulfovibrio sp. | reverse complement strand
TGATCAAAAAGATCTCTTACTCTACTTGCTCCAACTCCAACAAACATCTCTACAAAGTCTGATCCAGAGATTGAAAAAAATGGAACACCAGCCTCTCCAGCTATTGCCTTTGCAAGAAGAGTTTTACCTGTTCCTGGAGGACCAACAAGAAGAATACCTTTTGGAATTTTTGCTCCAAGTTTTATATACTTTTGAGGATTCGTAAGAAAATCAACGATTTCCTTTACTTCTTCCTTTACCTCTTCAATACCTGCCACATCTGAAAAAGTTACTTTTACTGATTTATTTGAAATCATCTTTGCTCTTGCCTTACCAAAAGACATAGCACGAGTACTTCCTGCTTGCATTTGCTTCATAAATAAAATCCATAAAAATACGAGAAAAATCACTGGTCCCCATGATATTAAAAAGTTGATATACCAAGGAGTCTGTTCAGGAGGCTTAACAGATATTCTTACTCCATAAGAAGAAAGCTCTTTTATAAGATCAGGATAGTTGATGTAGTAAGTTTTAAAATAAGTACCGTTTTTTAGTTTGCCTGTTATTGTATTGTCTTTTATCAAAACTTCCTCTACTTCAGAGTTTTGAACCTTAAGAAGAAACTCTGAAAATATTATTTCTCTTTCTGTTTTTTGAGGAATACTAAAAAAGTTAAAAAGTGCGATTATAGAAATACCTATTATTATCCAAATCAAAAATGTCTTAAATGAGTCCTTTTTTTGTCCATTCATAGATTAATTTTAACTTAAAATTTCTACAAAAGTAAAAAATTGTATTTAAAATATATAGAAAATCTTAGTTAAAATGGGAGGGCAAAATGCTCACATTAAAAGAAAATTTTTACCGACTCTTACATCCAAAGATTGTTTTTTTACTTACCTCTGTAGGCAGTGATGGAAAACACAATGTGATGTCCTGTGCTTGGGCTACTCCTGCATCTGAAGAACCTCCAAAAATAATCGTATGTGTTTCAAAGGAACATTATACCGCAGAGCTAATTCTTCAGACTAAGGAGTTTGCCATAAATATTCCTACTAAAGAAATGGTTAAAGCTATATGGATATGTGGAAGTAAGTCTGGTAGAGATGTAGACAAATTCAAGGAAGCAAATTTAACAAAGACTAAAGCATCTAAAATATCAGCACCTCTTATAAAAGAGTGTATAGGTTTTATTGAATGCAAAGTCACTGAAGTAATTGATGTAGGCGAATGTTATGCCTTCGTAGCTGATGTAGTGGAGTCAATGGTTGATGAAAGATATTTCAAGAAATCTGTCTGGATTGATAATACGATTCCAATGCATCTTGGTGGGAAAAAGATTGTTTATTTTGTTTCATAATTATTAAAATATGCCTATGCTTAGGTTTCTTACTGCTGGAGAGTCTCATGGTAAGGGGCTTACCGGAATAATTGAAGGAATGCCTTCTGGTGTTACAATCTCAAAGGAAGATATCAACAGAGAGCTTAAAAGAAGACAACAAGGTTATGGTAGAGGCGGAAGAATGAAGATAGAGTCTGATGAAGTAGAAATACTATCAGGTATAAGATGGGGTAAAACACTTGGCTCACCAATTACACTTTTTATCAGAAACCGTGATTGGGACAACTGGGAAAAAGCAATGAATCCTGATGAGGCATTTGAAGGCACACATCCTCCTTTAACAAAGCCCAGGCCAGGACATGCTGATTTGGCAGGGCTACTTAAGTATCAACATATTGATATCAGAAATGTTCTTGAACGTTCCTCTGCTCGTGAAACTGCCATGAGAGTGGCTATTGGAGCAGTGGCAAAGCAGTTTTTAACAAACTTTAATATAAAAATAGGAAGTTTTGTAACTGGAATAGGTCCCGAAGAAAAACAAGTTGAAACAGCATATTTAGATGAAGAAGAACTTCTAAAACTTTCTAACTTAGCAGATACATCTCCAGTTAGATCTCCATGGAAGGAAACAGAGGCTAAATTTGTAGAAATAATTGACCAAGCATTACAAAGTGGGAATACTGTTGGAGGCTCCTTTATAGTTTTTGCTACAAGTGTACCTGTAGGACTGGGAAGTCATGTTCATTGGGATAGAAAACTTGACTCAAAGATAGCTATGGGAATTATGAGTATTCAAGCAATAAAAGCAGTTGAAATTGGTGATGGAGTATTGCTTGGTAAAAAATATGGTTCAGAAGTTATGGATGAGATTTTTTATGATAAAAACAAAAAGTTTCATAGAAAAACAAATCATATGGGTGGAATTGAAGGCGGAATATCAAATGGAATGCCAATAATTGTAAAAGCTACTATGAAGCCTATTCCTACACTTAGAAAACCTCTTAAATCTGTTGATATCTTCACTAAAGAAAACTCCTTAGCCTCTTATGAAAGAAGTGATGTATGTGCTGTGCCAGCTGCAAGTATCATAGCAGAGGCAGTTTTAGCATGGCATATCGCAGAAGCACTTATAGAAAAATTTGGAGGTGACTCCTTAGAAGAGACAAAAACAAATTTCTTCTACTATCATAAAACAATAATGGAGGAAAACTGGTTAAAACATCCTAAAATAAGAGGATAGATCAAAGATGAAACTGGTATGTTTGTTAATTGTTTTTTCATTCTTTGCTTTTTTACCTTCTGATACTCTATCTCACTTAAACTATCTTATTGAAGGTAGAAACTTTCTTAAGTCTGGAAACTTTCAAAAGGCAGAAGAGTACCTTACAAAGTCCTTAAAAGAGTTCCCAGAAATTGGTGATTATATATTGCTTTGGAGAGCAATCTCATATAAAAAGATGCATAGATATGAAGAAGCCCTGAAGGATATAAGTGATTTGAAAAAAAGTTATCCCAAGTCTCCTATTATTAAAGATGCAAAAAAAGAGGAGATTGAGCTTGCAAAACTGCTTAATCTAACAGAGATTGAAAGGCTCTATGAAACCTTCATTAATGAATATCCTGAAGACATAAAAATAAAGTATGAATATGGATTATATCTTAAAGAATGTGGAAACTCTATAAAAGCAAAAAAAATATTTAAAGAAATTTTTACAACTGCCTCAGCATTTGCTGAAGATGCTGAAAGAGAACTTTCTGAAAAAGATATCACAGTAAATGATTTAATAAAAAAAGCCAAAGCCTTAAATAATAACTATCAATTCAAAAAAGCAGAACAATACTTAAGAAAGAGTCTTTCAAAAGCTGATAACTCTCAAAAAACTGAAATTTTTTCATTGCTTGGATACTCTCTTTTTATGCAAAAGAGATACTCTGAAGCTGCTGATTTTTTCAAACAGTCTGGTGAATACTACTGGAGAGCAAGAGCTTTACTTAGAGCAAAAAACTATGAAATATTTGAAAAAGAATTGCCAAACTATATTAACTCAGGAGATCAAAGAGTTCCAGAAATTCTTATAAACTATGCAAATATAAAGAGAAGAAATGGAGAAAATGAAAGAGCAATAAAAATACTAAAAATGGTTATTAATAAATATCCCTATGCAAAGGAAGAAGCACTATGGTCCTTGGGTTGGAGTTACTATCTTAAAGAAGACTACGATGAAGCAGAAAAAATTTTTAAAGATTTATACTCTCTTTTTGGAAAATTTAAATATCTGTATTGGCTTGAAAAGGTCAGAGAGTTAAAAGGATTTACTCACGTAAAACAACACTCTTTGTCCTTTCAACAGGGAGATATATATTCATATTTGCTTTACATGAAAGGGAAAATCTCCAATATTCCTGAGTATATCTCAGTTAATTCTCAGATAAATTCACAAACAATAATAACCAAAAGAGTTGATATCCTTATCAAGGCAGGCTTTAAAGATGAAGCCCTAAGGGAAATAAAGACAATATTGAAAGAAAACAGAAACATGGAAAACATTCCCTCTTTTAGCAAGATTCTTTATGAAATGGGAGACTATCCTACATCAGTAAGACTTATATCTAAGATTCCTGATAAATTTAGTTTTCCAGAGCTTTTATATCCTCAGCCATACAGAGATACTGTATTAAAAGTTTCAAATAGATTAAATATTAATCCTTATCTTATCTTTGCTGTCATGAGAGAAGAATCAAGATTTGACTTCCTTGCTCGTTCACCTGCTGGAGCTCTTGGATTAATGCAACTTATGCCAGAAACAGCAAGAAAAGAGGGTAAAAAGATAGGTATCATACTTAAAAATGACTCTGAAATATTTGAACCTGAAAAAAATATAATTATTGGTAGTTTTTATTTAAAAAACTTGATTGAAGAGTTTGGAAACACAGTAGTAGCTATTGCAGCATACAATGCTGGAGAAAAAGCAGTATCATCATGGCTTAGGGAAAACTCCTATAAAGACATTGATGAGTTTATTGAAGATATTCCCTATGCTGAAACAAAGGCTTATGTGCAAAGAGTTCTTAACTCATACTTTGAGTATCTTCGCATTAATAAATCTCTTACAAAAGATACCATCATAAAGACAATAAAATTTAAAGGAGGATACCGATGATTGAGGAAAAAATTGCATCTGCATTAGAAAAGATTAAAACTCTAAAGCAAGAAAAGGAAGAGTTACAGAAAAAAGTTAATACTTTAGAGGAAGTCTTAAAAATGAAAAATCAAGAAATTGAAAATCTATTGTCTGAAAGAGAAGCAATAAAGAAACAGATAGAAGAACTTCTTAGAGAACTTGATTTAGAGACAAATGTATAAAACAGAAGTCTACATACTTGGACAGAAATATACGATAAGAGGAGAAAAACCACCTGAGCATATTCAGAGGTTGGCTGCCTTTGTTGATGAAAAGTTAAGAAAGGTCTATGAGCAAAACTCTACTATGCCACCTTTGAGGGCAGCCATCCTTGCCTGTCTTTACATAGCTGACGAACTTTATGAATTAAAAAAAGAGTATGAAGACACAAAACAACAACTTAAGAAACTTGAGGAAAAAACGAATGAAATACTAATGCTTCTTGATTAAATCTATAGAGTCATTATACTTTACTATGTCTTAAAATTATTTCCTGAGCCAGTTCACTGTATGCAATTGCCCCTTGAGCCTCTGGAGCATAAAATATAACAGGAATTCCGTTCATTGATGCTTCAGATAAAGCTATATTTCTTGGTATATAAGTTTCAAAGATCTTTGAACGAAAAACCCTTTTTATATCTTCTGCAATTGTCCTACTTAGATTAATATGTTTACTAAACATTGTAAGAAGAATTCCTTCAAGCTCTAAAGCTTCATTAAAGTTTCCCTTGATTCTCCATAAAAGTTTGATAAATACTCTTAAAGCTTCTAAAGCAAACTGCTCACACTGAACAGGAATTATCACAGAGTCTGAAGTTACAAGAGCACAGAGAGTAAGAAAGGAAAAAGAGGGAGGACAGTCAATAAAGATATAGTCAAAATCCTCTTTATATTTTTCAAGTAAAAACCTTAATCTTTTCTCTCTCTCTTCGGTATCAAATATTTCAAGCTCTGCCATGAATAAATCTATTCTTGAAGGAACTACGTATAGATTTTCTATTGGCTGAATTAATACTTCGTTTAAAGTTGCCTTGCCTGTGTAAAGTTCATATAATCCTTTAATTTTTTCTCCATTTCTTCTAATTCCTAAACCAAATGTAAGACTTGCTTGGGGATCTGAGTCCACTACAAGAATTTTTTTACCTTTTACTGCTAAGCAAGCTGAAAGATTTATAGCTGTTGTTGTCTTGCCTACACCACCTTTTTGACTTGCTATTGCTATAATTTTTCCCATTTATTTCAGCATACTGTAGACCTTCATCCTTTCAATAAGTTTATTTCGTGCATCTTCAAAAGAAGCCTTAATTCTGTATCCTGCAGCATTTTTATGTCCACCACCGCCAAACTCTTCTGCTATTTTGCTAATATCTAACTCACCCTTTGAACGAATACTTACCTTTAAAAGGCCTTCTTGAATTTCTCTGAAAAGGACCGAAATACTATAATCCTTTAAAATTCTTAAAAACTCTACAAACCTCTCAGTATCA
>JANXCZ010000035.1 GCA_025060075.1 Thermodesulfovibrio sp. | reverse complement strand
CAAAGGAAAACTATATTTACTGTTACACCATAAAAGAAACTCTTCCCATAAAAATTTATTTGCTTTATCATAGTCCTTTATTCCTCTTAGTGTCATCTCCCTTGTTAGTCTATCCTTAAAAAATCTGAATTTCCTCTCTATCCTTCCTTTTGCCTGTGTAGTATCATCGATTAGCTTTATCTTAATTCACTTAATGCTGTCTCAATCTGAGTTTCTTTCTGTTCCACTTCCACTTGATAGTGTAATCCTGCATGCCTTGTGGTTTTAAAATGAGAGGCTTTGTCTGTATACAAAGCCATAAAAATACCTCTTTGTTCAATGTATGCTTTAATGACTTTCATATTTGCCCATAAATTATCAGAAGGATGAAACTCTTAATAATTGAAACTGGACTACATCATCAATCATAGTTACAAGCCACCAAGGTTCTTTAACTGAGTCTATCCAACAATGCTGGTAAGAGTCCATCTGAACTAACATACCTGCCATAGGCATCCTCCTACGTCTTCGGCTAAAGCTTTTTTTGTTTTTCTTCTTAAAAGTCCTTAAATCCTTCAGTAAGAAACCTCTTCTTTATCCTTAAAGTCTGCCTTTAACTTAGTCCTAAAAGCTGTTGAGCTTGCCTAAGTCTTAAACTGCCTGAAATTACAATGTTCATTATCTCTACTCTTTTCAACTCTTCCTCCGTAAAGATATATGTTTTCCTCATTCAGCCACCTTCTTTTATAGTTAAACTCTAAAAGAAGGCTAACATATATGTGACATTTCTCTTTAATAATTATGTGTGACATTTTGATATAGTAACCACAACAAAAATTGTTTATATAGAAAAATTTTTCAAAATCATGTATAATTTAATGATTTATAATTTGCAGTTTTATTCTCGCATCATGGAAAAGGAACTTCTCAATAGACAAGAAATAGAAAGAATCCTTAACCGGATTGCCCACGAAATATTAGAAAAAAATAAGGGAGCTGAAAATATATGCTTGATAGGAATTGTAACAGGTGGAGTATATCTTGCTGAAAGGATAAAGAAAAAGATAGAAGAAATAGAAAATATAAATGTTCCATTAGGAATTCTAGATATATCCTTCTACAGAGATGATATAAATATCTCGAAAAACCGTAAAGAAATAAAGCCTACTAATATCCCCTTTAGTATTGACGGAAAAAAAGTAATACTTGTCGATGATGTTCTTTATACTGGAAGATCTACCAGAGCAGCAATGGATGCATTAATGGATTTTGGAAGGCCTGCTGAAATTCAGCTTGCTGTATTAGTTGATAGAGGTCATAGAGAATTGCCAATAATGGCTAACTATGTAGGTAAATATATACCTACCTCTCGAAATGAAAAGATTAAGGTTTATCTTAAGGAAATTGCAGGAAAAGACTCAGTAGTGTTGATTACACAATGAAAGACTTAATTGGAATAAAAGATCTTTCGAGACAAAATATTGAGGAAATTCTAAATACAGCTAAAGCTTTTAAAGAGGTTCTTAATAGAGACATTAAAAAAGTTCCTACTTTAAGAGGAAAGACAGCTATAAATCTCTTCTTTGAGCCATCAACAAGAACAAGAACATCCTTTGAACTTGCTGAAAAACGTCTTAGCCTTGATGTGCTTAACTTTTCAATAAGTATGAGTAGTGTAGTAAAAGGAGAAACTCTCTATGATACATTGAAAACTATTGAAGCATACAATGTTGACTATATTGTTATCAGACATTCTTCATCAGGAGCAGCAAAATTTGTTGCAGAAAATACAACTGCCTCTGTTATAAATGCTGGAGATGGAATAAATGAGCATCCTACTCAAGCATTGCTTGATGCCTTCAGTATTCTTGAAGTAAAAGGCAGAATTGATGGACTTAAGATAGCTATTGTGGGAGATATAATACATAGTAGAGTTGCACGTTCAAATCTCTATCTCTTAAGTAATTTTGATACCGAAATAAGATTCGTAGGTCCTCCTACTCTTCTGCCAAAAGATCCACCAGACAATGTAAAGATTTTCTATGATATAAAAGAAGGATTGAAAGACGTAGATGTGGTAATGCTTCTTAGAATTCAACTTGAAAGACAAAATGCTGCTTTTATACCATCTCTTAAAGAGTATTTTCATGTATGGGGACTAAAAAAAGATATATTTTCGTATTTAAAAAGTGATGCTATTATTATGCATCCTGGTCCGATGAATAGAGGAGTGGAAATATCAACAGAGGTTGCAGACAGTCCTCGTTCAATAATTCTTAGGCAGGTAACCAATGGTATTGCAATAAGAATGGCTGTAATTTATCTCTTAACACCTAAGGAGATATAGTTGATTATTAAAATTTACAATGCATATATGATTGATCCCTTTACAAATAAAGAGGGTATTGTAGATATCTTTATTGAAGATGGAGTTATTTCAAAAGTTCAACTAAAAAACAAAGTTAAATCTTTAAAAACAAACTCAAAGTCTTCGTCTTCTATTATGGAGATAGAGGCATCTGGACTTTATGTTTTTCCAGGGCTCATAGATATGCATACACATCTCAGAGAGCCGGGATATGAGTATAAAGAGACCATTCGTACAGGAACACTCGCTGCTATAAGAGGTGGATTTACTTCAGTCTGTTGTATGGCAAATACAAATCCAGTAAATGATAATCCTGAAGTTACATACTACATTCTTGCAAAGGCAAAAGAAGAAGGCAGTTGCGATGTTTATCCAATAGGAGCTATTACAAAGGGACTAAAAGGTGAAGAACTTTCAGAGATGGTAATGTTAAAAGAGGCAGGATGTGTAGCTTTTTCAGATGATGGAATGCCTGTCATGAATCCCCTTATTATGAGAAGAGCACTTGAGTACTCAAAAACAATAGATGCACCAATTATATCCCACTGTGAAGACCTTTTCTTGAGTGAAAATGGTGTAATGAATGAAGGCAAACTCTCTTTTTATCTTGGACTAAAAGGTATACCTAAAGCCTCAGAAGAAATAATGGTGTCAAGAGATGTCATACTTAGTAAGCATTTTAAAGCACCAATTCATATTGCTCATGTATCAACAAAAGGGTCAGTTGAGATAATAAAAAAAGCAAAAGAGGAAGGAGTACATGTTACTGCTGAAACATGCCCACATTATTTTACACTTACAGAGGAAGCTGTAGCTAGCTACAATACAAATGCAAAGGTAAATCCTCCTTTAAGGACCGAAGAAGACAAAGAGGCAATAATAGAAGCATTAAAAGAAGATATAATTGATGTTATAGCCAGTGATCATGCACCTCATCACATAGATGAAAAGAAAGTACCTTTTCAAGAGGCACTAAATGGTATCTCAGGAGTTGAGACCGCCTTTGCTTTGAGTTTAAGGCTTGTGCATGATGGGATCTTAAATCTTAGAGAGCTTATTGAAAAGTTTACTATAAATCCTTCAAGAATTCTTAAGATAAATAAAAATGGAATAAAAGAAGGTGCTGAAGCTGATTTAATAGTTGTTGACATAGAAAGAGAATGGATAGTTGACAAGGAAAAACTCGTATCACTTGGTAAAAACACGCCCTTTGATGGATGGAGACTAAAGGGAAAAGTATTATTTGCATTTAAGGGTAAAAAAACTTTTGATATGAGGGAGTAGTAATGAAAAAAGCTATTTTAGTTCTTAAGGATGGAACAGTATTTGAAGGATTTTCCTTTGGAGCAGATGGAGAGTCTATTGGAGAGGTAGTTTTTAATACTTCAATTACTGGATATCAGGAGATACTTACAGATCCCTCATATAAAGGACAGATTGTTGTTATGACCTATACGCAGATAGGAAATTACGGAGTAAATGAAGAAGATGTAGAGTCACTCGGAGGTCCGAAAGTAGAAGGATTTGTTGTAAGAGAGTATAAAGATTATCCAAGCAATTGGCGTTCTGAAGGAAGTTTGGGAGATTATCTAAAAAAATATGGAATTGTTGGAATTCATGGAATTGACACTCGTGCACTTACCAAACACTTAAGAGACAAAGGAGCTCAGATGGGAATTATTTCCACATTAGAGGATGATATAGTAAGTTTACATAAAAAAGTTCTTGCTCATCCTGATATTTCAGAGATAGATCATGTGAGTACTGTAATGTGTAAAGAGCCTTATTGGTTTCACAAAGATGAAACACTTCCTTTGTGCATAGTTTATGACTATGGAGTAAAACTCAATATTTTGAGAAATCTTAAGAGAGTTGGTTTTTCAGTCTATGTAGTTCCGGGAAAAACACCTGCGGAAGTCTTACTTGATATGAATCCTTCATGTATAATGCTAAGCAATGGTCCAGGCGATCCTCAAATCCTAAGCTATGCAGTGGAAAATACTAAAAAACTTATCGGGAAAAAACCCTTATTTGGAATATGTCTTGGACATCAACTCTTAGGACTTGCCTTAGGTGGAAGAACATATAAACTTAAGTTTGGACATCATGGTGGTAATCATCCTGTGAAGGACTTAAAGACAGGAAGGATTTCTATTACCACTCAAAACCATAACTACTGCGTTGATATACAATCTCTTAAAGGGCAAGTAAAACTTACTCATAAAAATCTGTATGATGGAACCGAAGAAGGAATGGAACATGTAGAATATCCAATTTTTTCAGTCCAGCATCATCCAGAGGCAGGACCCGGACCCAATGATGCTTTAGATGTATTTGAAAGATTTAGAGAAATAGTAAGAGAGTATGAAAAAAGATAAAAAGACCTAAAAGATGGAGGTATTTTTAAGATACTATGCCAAAAAGAACAGACATTAAGAAAATCCTTATAATAGGATCAGGACCCATAATTATTGGTCAAGCCTGTGAGTTTGACTATTCTGGTGCTCAAGCTTGTAAAGCTTTAAAACAAGAAGGCTATCAAGTAATATTAGTTAACTCTAATCCTGCCACAATTATGACAGATCCATCAATGGCAGACAAAACCTATATTGAACCTCTAACAGCTGAAGTTCTTGAACTAATTATAAAAAGAGAAAGACCTGATGCTTTACTTCCTACACTTGGTGGACAGACTGCATTAAATCTTGCAGTTGAGCTTGGAGAAGCTGGTGTTCTTGATAAATACTCTGTTGAACTTATTGGAGCAAATCTCAATGCTATTAAGAAAGCAGAAGACAGAGAACTCTTTAAGAAAGCCATGACTAAAATAGGGCTTGAAGTTCCTCGTTCAGCCGCAGTTCATACCCTAAAAGAGGGACTTGAAGTTATTGATTATATAGGTTTTCCTGCAATTCTTAGACCTGCCTTTACCTTAGGAGGAACAGGTGGTGGTATAGCTTACAATATTGAGGAGTTTAAAGAACTTCTTGATAGAGGACTAAAGCTAAGCCCTGTAAGTCAAGTTCTTATAGAGGAGAGTCTTCTTGGATGGAAAGAGTTTGAGCTTGAAGTAATGAGAGACAAAGCAGACAATGTTGTTATTATTTGTTCAATTGAAAATTTTGATCCAATGGGTGTTCATACAGGAGACTCTATTACTGTTGCTCCAGTTCAAACTCTTACTGATAGAGAATATCAGATTATGCGTGACAGTGCAATTAAAGCAATAAGGGAAATCGGAGTTGATACTGGAGGAAGCAATATTCAGTTTGCTGTAAATCCTAAGGATGGTAGAATGCTTATCATAGAGATGAATCCAAGGGTATCCCGTAGTTCAGCTTTAGCAAGTAAAGCTACAGGATTTCCAATAGCAAAAATAGCAGCAAAACTTGCTGTTGGATATACTCTTGAGGAGATTCCTAATGATATAACAAAAGTTACTCCAGCAAGTTTTGAACCAACTCTTGATTATGTAGTTGTAAAGATACCAAGATTTACCTTTGAGAAATTTCCTGAAGCTAATCCTATACTTACTACTCAAATGAAGTCTGTTGGAGAAGTAATGGCAATAGGAAGAACCTTTAAAGAAGCTATTGGTAAAGCAATTCGTTCCTTAGAAATTGGTTCATATGGATTTGAAGAAATAGATGCATCAGTTGATGAGATAAGATGGAGACTTAAAAATCCCAATGCTGAACGGCTTTGGTATATTGCTGAAGCAATAAGAAGAGGATTCAGCATAGATGAAATACACGAGTTAAGTGGCATTGATCCTTGGTTTTTAAATAATATTAGGGAAATCGTAGAGTTTGAATATAAACTAAAAAAATGTTCTCATCTTAAAGATGAGGAAATAAAAAATCTTATCTTTGAAGCAAAACAAAATGGTCTTTCAGACAAAAGAATAGCAAAGCTTATGAATAAAACTGAAGATGATATAAGAAAAATAAGGCAGAAGTTTAATATTAAACCTGTTTACAAACTTGTTGATACATGTGCAGCTGAGTTTGTTGCATATACTCCATATATGTATTCAAGTTATGAGAGAAATTTTTATACTTTGGAAAATAATTCTTCAAATATCGTTTGTAAACCGTTAATTGACTCTGATGCTCCGCCAACTGAAAATAAGAATAAAGTAGTCATTCTTGGATCTGGCCCAAATAGGATTGGACAAGGAATAGAGTTTGACTACTGCTGTGTACACTCAGTTTTTGGCTTAAGGGAACTTGGATATGAAACAATAATGATAAACTGTAATCCTGAAACCGTAAGCACTGACTATGATACTTCAGACAGACTCTACTTTGAGCCTCTTACTCTTGAAGATGTCTTACATATTGTAGAAAGAGAAAAACCTATTGGTGTAATACTACAGTTTGGAGGACAAACACCTCTGAAACTTGCAAAGGCTTTAGAGGCTTGCGGAGTAAATATTCTTGGAACAAAAGCAGATTCTATTGACAGAGCTGAAGACAGAAAGCGCTTCAAAGAATTGGTAGAAAAATTAAACCTAAAACAGCCTCCAAGTGGAACAGCTACATCCCTTGAAGAGGCTTTAAAAATAGCTAAATCCTTAGGTTATCCCATTCTTGTACGACCCTCTTATGTTCTTGGTGGAAGAGCTATGGAGATTGTTTATGATGAAGAATCCTTGGTTAGATATATGAAAGAAGCAGTTAAAGCCTCTGAAGATCATCCTGTATTAATTGATAGATATCTTGAGGATGCAATAGAGGTAGATGTGGACGCTATTTCTGATGGAGTAGATGTAGTTGTTGCAGGTATTATGCAACATATTGAAGAAGCCGGAATTCACTCGGGAGACTCTGCATGCTCTTTGCCACCTTATTCTCTCTCTGAGGATATAATTCAAAAGATTAAAGAGCAAACTATAGCAATTGCGAAAGAGCTTGAAGTTAAAGGATTAATGAATGTTCAATATGCTATAAAGGACTCTGAAGTTTATGTTCTTGAAGTAAATCCTCGTGCATCAAGAACAATTCCTTATGTTAGTAAAAGCATAGGAATTCCTCTTGCTCAAATAGCAGCAAAGATTATGGTAGGCAAAACCTTAGAAGAACTTAAAATACCAAGTGATATAAAAATACCTTATGTTACAGTTAAAGAAGCTATTTTCCCCTTTGATAAATTTCCTGAGGTAGATGTGATACTTGGTCCAGAGATGAAATCAACCGGAGAAGTTATGGGAATAGATGAAGATTTTGGACTCGCCTATGCTAAAGCTCAGATGAGTGCAATGGGAAAGATTCCTCTAAGTGGAAAAGTATTTATAAGCGTAAAGGATAAAGATAAACCACTTGTGGTTCATGTTGCAAAAGAATTCATAGAGCTTGGTTTTAAAGTTATTGCCACACGTGGAACTGCAAGGTATTTAATAGAAAAAGGCTTAAATGTAGAAGTTGTTAACAAACTTCAGGAGGGAAGACCGAATATTCTTGATTTAATCAAAAATAAACAGATTAATTTTATCATAAATACAGTCTTTGGCAAACAAGCACAAAGAGACTCTATGTACATAAGAAGAGGAGCACTACATTATAAAATTCCATATACAACAACAATTTCAGGAGCAAATGCTATCATCAAAGCTATAAGAAGACTTAAAGATTCTCAACTTAAAATTAAATCTCTTCAAGAATACCATAAGGAGGTGTCAGTTTGATAAATAGAGCACTAATAAGTGTTTCAGACAAAAGGGGATTAATAGATTTTGCAAGAGAACTTTACAGATTAGGTATAGAGATTCTTTCCACAGGTGGTACTGCAAAACTCTTAAGAGAGGCAAATATCAATGTAATAGATATTTCTCAATATACGGGATTTCCTGAAATAATGGATGGAAGAGTAAAGACTCTCCATCCATTAATACATGCAGGAATTCTGGCAAGAAGAGGCAATCCTCAGGATATTGAAACAATGAAAGCTTTAGGAATAAAACCAATAGATATGGTAGTAGTTAATCTATATCCCTTTGAAGCCACTATAAAGAAAAAAAATGTAACGCTGGAAGAAGCGATAGAAAATATTGATATTGGTGGACCTACGCTACTAAGAGCTGCTGCAAAAAATTATAAGGATGTGGTTGTAGTAGTTGATCCTGATGATTATCCATATATTATAGAAGACATTAAAAAAGGCACAGTATCTCTTGAAAAAAGATTTGCGCTGGCAAAAAAAGTCTTTTCTCATACTGCAAGATATGATGCCTTAATATCAGAGTATTTTGAAAAAGACAACTTCTCAGAGTTTAGAGAAGATTGGACATTGCCTCTAAAAAAAGTAAAAACTTTAAGGTACGGAGAAAATCCTCATCAAAAGGCAGCACTTTATGCTCTAAATGAAACTCCTTCCTTAGTAGATGCAGAGGTGCTTCAAGGAAAAGAGATGTCTTTCAATAATTATCTGGATACGCATTCAGCAGTTGTTTTGGCAGCTGAATTCTCAGAGCCTGTATGTGTAATTGTAAAACATAACAACCCATGCGGAGTTGCTATAGGAGAAAATATTCATGTTGCATATAAAAAAGCCTTTGAATGTGATCCTGTAAGTGCTTTTGGAGGAATAATAGCCTTTAACAGGGTTGTTGATAAATTAACAGCTTTAGAAGTTATTAGTGTTTTTTATGAAGTAATTGTTGCACCAGATTTTGATGAAGAAGCATTGAAAGTCTTTGCAACAAAGAAAAATCTTAGACTACTTAGATTTCCACCGTTACTTAGTAAAATTAAACCTTCAGGATTTGATTTAAAGAGAATTCTTGGTGGATTTATAGTTCAACAATGGGATAACATTGATAATGAACTTTCCCAGGCAAAGGTGGTAACAAAAAGACAACCAACTGATGATGAGTGGAAAGCTTTAGAGTTTGCATGGAAAGTTTGTAAACATGTAAAATCAAATGCTATAGTATATGCATTCAAAGACAAAACAGTAGGACTTGGAATTGGACAAACAAGTAGAGTATTTTCAGCAAAAATAGCTGCTATGAACGCGTTAACCTCACTTAAAGGAAGTGTTGTAGCTTCAGATGGTTTTTTCCCATTTAGAGATAACATTGATGTTTTAGCTCAAAATGGTGTGACTGCCATTATACAACCCGGCGGTTCTGTTAGAGATCAAGAAGTAATTGATGCAGCAAATCAGTATAATATGGCTATGGTATTTACAGGGATAAGACATTTCAAACACTAATATGAGACCATTTAAAGAAATAAAAGCAAACTATTACTTTACAAAGGAAGATGAGTCAAGACTTAATGAACTTAGGCCTCTTATGGAAAAAAGAGTTGATAAAGTAGTAGGAGCTCTTTATCAATGGATCATTCAAACAGAGTCAGTAAAAAAAGTCTTTAAGAATGAGTCATTAATAAATCATGTAATGAGACTTGTTAAAAGCTGGTTTATAGCACTATTTGCTGGCAGATATGATAACTACTTCTATGATTCTCTTATAAGAATTGGACAGAAACATGAAAGAGTGGGAGTTGATCCTCATTTTATGACAAGAGCAATGAATATAATAAGAAATGCTTGTGTTGATATAATTTACGAAGAAATAGAGAAAGACAGAGAAAAATACATAATTTCTATAAACAAAATACTTGATATAAACCTTGATATCATCACTTCATCATATCTCGAAGAAGAAATAAAAGGCTACTCTCCAGCATACAAAATAAGATTCCAACTTGTAAGATATGTTGAAATATTTTCTCAATTTGTGAGCCTTGTGCTTATATTCGCACTAAGTATTCTTACCTTTGCTGTTATTTATTTATGTGGAAAAGATATATATCAAATACTATCTGGCAAACTTGAGCAGACAATTATAACTGCTCTTGGTTCAGTTCTTATTCTTTGGGTTATGCTTGAACTTTTAAATACTGAGATAGCTCACTTAAGAGGAGGAAAATTCAGAATAAGTGTTTTTATAGGAGTTGCTCTTGTTACTGTAATAAGAGAGACTATGATAGCAACGCTAAAACATGAGACAATTGAGTTTATAATCTCATTAATAGCTGCTATTCTTATAATTGGTATAGTATACTGGTTGGTTAAAAAGACAGAGGAGGAGAAAAGATGAAAGTTCTCGTTATAGGTTCAGGGGGAAGAGAGCATGCTATCATATGGAAACTTGCTCAATCAAGGGTAGTAGACAAAATTTATTGTGCTCCAGGAAATGCAGGAATATCTGAGATTGCTGAGTGTATAGAAGTTGAAAATAAAGATTTTTCTGCTCTTGTTGACTTCGTAAAATATGAGTGGATTGATCTTACAGTGGTAGGACCAGAAGAACCTCTTGCTAAAGGAATTATTGATGTTTTTCAAAAAGAAGGAAGGAGAATAATTGGACCTACAAAATTAGCTGCACAGATTGAAAGTAGTAAGGTATTTGCGAAAGAGTTTATGAAGAGACATAAAATTCCAACTGCAGAATATAAAGTTTTTACATCCTATACCCATGCAGAAGAATATATAAGACTAAAGGGAACTCCAATTGTTATTAAAGCTGATGGACTTGCTGCAGGTAAAGGAGTCTTCGTATGTCAAAACTATGAAGAAGCCTTTGAAGCTTTGAGACTTATAATGAAAGAAAAAGTATTTGGAGCAGCTGGAGACAAAGTAGTCATTGAAGAATTTTTATCAGGGAAAGAAGCTTCTTATCTTGTTTTTACTGATGGAAAGAATACTATTCCTATGGTTACATCTAAGGATCATAAGAGACTTTTAGATAACGATGAAGGTCCAAATACTGGTGGTATGGGAACATTCAGCCCTAATCCAATAATTACTCCAGAACTTGAAAAGGAGATTTTAGAAACCATTATAAATCCCACTATTAAAGGATTAAAACAAGAAGGGATTGTCTATAAAGGAATTCTGTATGCCGGATTAATGATTGTCAATAACAAACCCTATGTGCTTGAGTTTAACTGCAGGTTTGGAGACCCTGAAACTCAGGTTATACTTCCAAGACTTGAAACAGATTTAGTAGATATATTCATGGCTATTTCAGAGCAAAAATTAAATAAAGTAGAGGTTAAATGGAAATCCGATGCCTCTTTATGTGTTATCTTAGCATCAGAAGGATATCCTGGTAAGTATAAAAAGGGAGTCCCTATAACGGGACTTGAAATGGTTAAAAACATTAAGGATTTATTTGTTTTTCATGCAGGAACTAAATTCAATGAAGAAGGTAAGATAGTAACTAATGGAGGAAGAGTTTTAGGAGTAACAGCCTTAGGCAAAGATATCAAAGAGGCAAGGCAAAAAGTATACTCTGCTATAGAACTTATAAAATTTGAGGGAATGCAATACAGAAAAGACATTGGATTGAACATATAGATTCTTTTAAAATAAAACTATAAAGCGAGAGTGGCGGAATGGCAGACGCGCTGGACTTAGAATCCAGTGGGGAAACCCGTGAGGGTTCAAATCCCTCCTCTCGCATTTAAACTATTAAACCATGTTTAATAGCATAGTTTATAATTTCAGCATTATTCTCAACTCCAAGTTTTTCAAGAATTCTTGCTCTATATGTACTTACTGTCTTAATGCTTATTGAAAGTTCCTTAGAGATTTCAATAAGGCTCTTTCCTTTAGCTATCATCAAAAAAACTTGAAATTCTCTTTCTGATAGCTTTTCATGAGGCGAAATATCTTCAGATTTATCAATGTAATGAAGCAATTTCTCTGAAAAAGCATAAGGTAAATATTTACCACCCTTAATTATTTTATCAATTGCCTTTAAGAGTTCTTCAGGATCTGCTGATTTTGTTAAATATCCTGATGCACCACACTTTAATGATCTTATTGCATACTGTTCTTCAGGATACATACTTAACATTAGTATCTTTGTTTCTGGATATAAACTTCTGATTCTTTTCAATGTCTCTATTCCGTTTATCTCAGACATAGCAATGTCAAGAAATACTATATCAAAGCTTTCCTTTGAGAGAATATCAATTGCTTCATATCCACTTTTTGCCTCCTTGCACTCTTTAATATAGGGAGTATCAAGAAGGATTTCTTTTAATCCTTTTCTAAAAAGAGTATGATCATCAACAATCAAAACTTTTAATTCCCTATTCATTTTTATCAGTTTTTATAGGCACTGAAATAATTATTTCTGTACCTCTTTCAGTTCCTCTACGTATATCAAGAGTGGCACCTATAGAGTAAGCTCTCTCTCTCATTGCCATTAAACCAAATGACTCAGGGCTTTTAATTTTTTCCTCCGGTATTCCTATGCCATTATCTTTAATAATTAATAAAAGGCTTGATTCCGACTTAAACATCTTAATATATACCTCTGTTGCATTAGCATGTCTTGCTATATTAGTCAGTGCTTCTTGGAATATTCTAAAAATAGTTAAAGATACATTTTTTGATAGTTTAACACCATCCTCTGAAATATCAACCTGACATACTATAGAGGTATTTTTTTCAAACTCTTTAACCTGCCAAATTATAGCATCTTCAAGGGTTAAATGATCAATAATAGAGGGACGCAGTCTGTTTGATATATTTTGAACCTGTTTTATTAAAGCATTCACTATGCTTAATGTTTCATCAAACTTCGTATGTAAAACCTCATCTTCAATACGCTTTTTAATCCATGATAAAGATAGCTTTAATGCTGTAAGAGACTGACCTAACTCATCATGAATCTCTTTGGCAATCTCTTTTCTTTCATTTTCTCTTACATTTTGTAAATATACTGATAACTTTCTTAATGCCTCCCTTGATCTTCTAAGTTCTTCCTCCATCTTTTTTCTGTATGTAATATCCCTTCCTATTGTTCTTGTTTTAACAAAGTTTCCTTTTTCATCTACCTCAACATAAACATTTAATGAGGCTGTAAATACCGAGCCATCCTTTCTTACAAAGTCTCTTTCAACTTGAACAAAACTGTATTTTTCTATATTTGAAAAAAATTCTGCTTGAGCTTTTTTTGACTCTTCAGTCATAAAATAAGTTATCGGTTTGCCAATTATCTCTTCTTTTTTATATCCTAACATTTTTGCCTCTGTTTCATTACATTCAATAATGATTCCATTTTTATCAACAGAGTGATACATATCAGGTGCATTATCATAAAGGTCTCTATATTTTTTCTCTGAAATTCTTAATTGTTCCTCTATTCTTTTTCTCTTTGAGATGTTTATAATGAGAATAACTATTATAAGGGAAAGAGTAATGAAAATAATCGAAATAATCATCAAACTTTTTTTATACTTCACAAAAAAAGTTTCAGGAAAATTAATAATTACGCTTTCCTTAGGAAGTTCATTCACTGAAATATTAAACTTTGTTAATTCATTATAATCAAACATATACTCATTAGGGCTTTCTTTAATAACTGCTATCTCTGAAGGAGATTTGCCTTGTAGAATCTGTAATGCTAACTCTCCTGCTTTCTTGCCTTGCAGAAATGCACTTGTTAACTTTCCTCCAATAATGCCTCTGCCAAGATAAAAATCCCATACACTGTATATTGGAGAGTTTGTATATGAATAGATTAAATCAAGACTTTCCTCATAGGCAAAAAAGTTTCCAGTTTTATCCCTGTTTACAAGCAAAAGAAGAATTATACTTCTTGGAGGTATTTTTCCAACCTCTTTCTGTAGTTCTTTCATATCTGGATTTTCAAGCATAATAAAACTTACTTTATCTGAAAACTCTGGTACTACCTCTAAAAGACTTTTCTTCATTGCAATTCCTGTGGTTGTTATATCATTAATAACATAAACTCTTTGTGTATTGGGATGAAGCTTAAGAGCTATATCAAGCGTGTTTCTTATGTCTGTCTCTTCAGCCACTCCTGTAAACCATTTTCTGTATTTTTTTATTAATTCATCTTTAAAGTTGTTAATTCCACAGAAAACAACAGGTATTCCATAAAATAGTCTTTCATAATGCTTTATTGTAAATAGTAATGCATCGTTATCTGAAACGATTATAAGGTCAAATTTAACTCCATGATATTTATAACTTATAAGATTAAAAATTTTTTCAAAGTATTTTTCTCCGTAAAAACGCTTAGTATCCATATACTCAATGTAGTATTCAATCTTGTTCTCAATTGAACTCAATGACTCTTTAATTCCTTTTATTATGTTGTCTGTCCAGCTTAACCCATGATGATATGAATTAAGAATTAAGATTTTTTTCTTTTCTTGTGTTTGGGCGTGTGTAGGAAGACAAGAAAATAATAAAATAATAAAGATTAAAAAACTCCTAAACACGATTAATCTCTTTAAGCCAATCATTATATCTTGCTGCTCTTGGAAGAATACATATTCCTGAGGAATCTATATGACATCTGAAACGATCTTGTTCAGGTGAAAATCCTATCTTTTCTCCTTCATAAACAACATTTTTTTTGTCAACTATAACTCTATAAAGTTTACTGCCTTTTTTTACCACCACATCATCCATAATAATACAATCCCTTACCTCTGCGCCTTTCTCTATTATACTACCACTTCTTATAAAGGAATTTTCTATTTTTCCTCCGTATATCAATACTCCTTCAGCAATAACACTATTTTTTATCTCTCCATCAAGAATTTTGACTGGAGGACCCTCGTATCTAACAGGATGAATAGGCCACATTCTATTACATATGTCAAAGATAGGTTTTTCTCCAAGCATATCCATATGAGCCTCAAAATATGCACTTATTGTTCCTACATCTCTCCAGTAACCACGTTCTTCATAGGGTTTAATGTCAGGAATCTCATTTTTAGAAAAATCATAGGCATAAACCCTGCATTTCCTTCCAACAAGATCAGGTATAACATGGGCACCAAAATCATGTTGTCTTTTCTTCTCAGCCCGCACTAAAGCATCAATTAAAATGTCTGTATTGAATATGTAGTTACCCATTGAAACATACGCCATCTCTGGATTATCAGGCATAGGGATGGGCTCTTTTGGTTTTTCCTGGAAACCTTCAATTCTCTGGTCAGAATCTGCTACTATTACTCCAAAAGATGATGCAAGCTTTAATGATACCGGTCTTGCAGCTACAGTAACCTGTGCATTATTTTCTAAATGAAACTTTATCATCTGCCTTACGTCCATCCTGTAAATATGATCTGCACCAAAAATTAAAACGATATCAGGATTATGCTCTCTAATTAATCCAATATTTTGAAATACCGCATCTGCTGTTCCCTGAAACCATTCAGGTCCCATACGCATCTGAGGAGGAACAACTGTTACAAAATGATCCCTTCCTACAGAAGAGAAAAACCAGTTTTGTCTTATGTGCTCAATAAGAGACTGAGACTTATACTGAACAAGAAGATAAATTGAGTAAATCTGAGAGTTAACGAGATTACTTAGAACAAAATCCACTATTCTGTATCTTGCACCAAAAGGAACAGAAGGCTTTGATCTAAATGATGTTAGAGGGAAAAGTCTTTCACCTTTTCCTCCTGCAAGAACTATTGCTAAAATCTTTGACATATTTGTTATTCCTCCTTATTTATCTATTAAAAGTGTCCAATATCCTGCTTTGCTCCATTTTTTCTTAAACTCTTTAATGTTTATCTTTTCATGCATCTTTTTTCCTGAGTTTACTATAATATTTTTATCATCAAAACCCAAGACTACCATAAAGTGATATTTTTTATAAAACCAGTACCCCTCATCTGTCATTACAATCAAAGGCTTATTTTCCTTTATTTTTTCCTTTATATCTTCAATACTACCTCTGTAGTTTAGGACTTTAAAGCCTCTTTTTTGAGCAAAGAGAATCATATCAAAATCAGATGTTCCACGGGCTTCTTTGCTATATATTTCTTTTGCTATTTCATCTACGGTTATTTTTGCCCCTAAAAAATTAAGAATCATCGCTAAGGAGGCAGGGCCACATTGAAAATCATTGGATGGAAAAAAGGGAACAGAGTTTATTATATATTCCTCAGCATAAGCATTTGTAAATAGTATTATTATGGATACAAAGACATACTTCATTCCTAAATTTATCTTTTCTATCACTGTAAGCACCTTCAGCATTCAATTTTTTAAAAAATTACTTTCTATTTTTTAATATCATAACTCTTTCAATTCCAGCAACATCTTTAATCATATCCAATACCTTAAAATCTTCCATTAATGCTATATCTTGCACTTCTTTAAACTGCCCATACCCAATTTCTAAGAAAATTAATCCTTCATTTAAAAGATATTTTCGGGCATTCTTTATAATTTTTCTATAAAAATCAAGTCCATCCTCTCCTCCATTTAGTGCTTCCCATGGTTCATAGTCTCTAATCTCTGGTTGTAAATTTGAAATTTCATCTTTCTTTACATATGGAGGATTCGCAGTAATACAAGCAAAAACCTTTTCTCTAAAAGGACTAAATAAGTCACCAACAATAAACATAACATTTTCTATATTATTCAATCTTTTGTTTTCTATAGCATAATTTATTGCCTTCTTTGAGATATCCACACCATAAATCTGAAGTTTAGGAAGATTCTTCCCAATAGCTAATGCAATAGCTCCTGACCCTGTGCATAAATCAACTACTCTGTCTCCAACAGAAGCTATTAAGCTTTTCTTTTCAATAACTTTTTCAACTAATAACTCTGTCTCAGGTCTTGGAATTAATACTCCAGGGCCAACTTTAACCTTAATGTTATAAAAAGAACATTCTCCAAGAATATACTGAAGAGGCTCTCTTTTTAGTCTTCTTTGTACAAGAGATTTTATAGCTTCAGCCTGCTTAGGTGTTATTTCTGGATTTTTAATATAAAGATTTATTTTATCAACTTTTAAAACATGACAGACAATTTCCAAAGCTTCTTTTATATCAAGATGAAACTCATTTACTATTTCTCTGATTTTATCAAGGGATTTCACATCTCTTTAAGTTTTTCAGCTTGATAATATGAGATCAATGCATCAATTATTTCCTCAATGTTGCCATCTAAAATCTGATCAAGCTTATAAAGAGTTAATCCTATTCTATGATCAGTGACTCTATTCTGAGGAAAGTTGTAAGTTCTAATTCTTTCACTTCTTTCGCCTGTGCCAACCTGTCCTTTTCTTTCTGCAGCTCTTTCTGCCTCTTTTTTTTGTCTTTCCATCTCAAGAAGACGAGCCCTTAGAACCTTCATCGCCTTTTCTTTATTTTTAATTTGTGATCTTTCATCCTGACATTGAACAACTATTCCTGTTGGAATATGAACTATTCTAACAGCAGAGTAGGCTGTGTTTACAGACTGTCCTCCAGGACCAGAAGAACAAAAAGTATCTATTCTTAAATCCTTTTCATCAATTTTTACTTCCACTTCTTCTGCTTCTGGAAGAACAGCTACTGTTGCAGTAGATGTATGAATCCTTCCTGAAGCTTCTGTTATAGGAATTCTTTGTACACGATGCACTCCACTTTCATATTTAAGTCTACTAAAAGCACCTTTTCCAGATATTGAAAGAATTACTTCCTTAAAACCTCCAAGACCTGTAGGATGAGAATCTAAAATTTCTACTTTCCATCCCTTTGATTCAGCATACCTTGTATACATTCTGAATAAATCTGCTGCAAAAAGTGCTGCCTCTTCACCACCTGTTCCAGCTCTTATCTCAAGAATTACATTTTTTTCATCTCTGGGATCTTTTGGTAAAAGCAAAATCTTGAGTTCTTGTTCAAGCTGAGGCTTTATTTTTTTTAGCCTTTGTAACTCTTCTTCTGCAAGCTCTTTTAAATCTTGATCAGCACTTTTAATCATCTCCTCAGCCTCTTCTATTTGTTTAAGAACTTTTTTATATTCTCTAAACTTTGTAACAATAGGCTCAAGTTCTGCCTGCTCCTTAGAATACTTCATATAAGCCTCTTTATCTGAAAAAACCTTTGGATCTGAAAGTGTTTGAGTTATTTTTTCATATTTGTCTTCAACTTCTACTAACTTTTCAAGCATTTATCTCTACCTCCTTTTTAGATAAGATTAATACAGCTTTTAAAGCTTCGCAGGCAACCTCTATTTGAGCAGTGTCAGGTTCTCTTGTTGTTATTTTTTGGAAAATTAATCCTGGCAATATAAAAAATTTTATTATAATATTGTCTTGCCATTTCGCTGAAATTTTCAGTATTTCATAGGATACTCCTGCGATTAATGGTAGAAGTATAATTCTTGAAAGACTCTTTAAGAAAAAACTCCATGAAGAAGGAATCATTGAAAATAAAGCAATGCTTATCACTAAAACAATAAATATAAAACTTGTTCCACATCTTGCATGAAATCTTGAGTAGCTTTCTATTCTTTCAGGAATTAAAGACTCTCCTGATTCAAAGGCATTTATTGCTTTATGTTCAGCTCCATGATAGGCAAAGATTCTTTTCATATTAGGCCACATACTTATTAAAAACACATACCCAATGAATATTAAAATCCTTAAAACACCATCAACAAAATTAAAGATAAATGAGTTTTTATATACCGCGTTAAAGAAATAACCTAAAAGCTTGGTCAAGTATAGAGGAAGAACAATAAATAGTAAAACTCCAATAAAAAATGCCAAAAATAATGATAAAAAGAGACTCCATGGACTGGACTTTTCCTCTTTAAATACTATCTTGCTACTAAAATCTATTGCCTTTATGCCAAGCCATAAAGTTTCAAGAAGAACAAAAAAACCTCTTATTATAGGTATCTTTGAAAGTTTTCTTTGTTTTTTAAACCTCTCGGATTTTAATATAATTTCACCTTCAGGACTTCTTACAGCAACAGCCCATGCTTCCTGAGATTTAATCATTACACCTTCAATCACAGCCTGTCCACCTATTGATAAACTCTTTTCCATCTAATCTCCTTATTTTTTAAAATAAAAAGGGGTTAGAAAGATGAAAAATCAGTTCTAACCCCTTATGCAAAACTTTTATTGCTATTTCTTGCTGTATTTTTTCATAAACTTTTCTACTCTACCTTCTGTGTCAACAATTTTCTGTTTTCCTGTATAAAATGGATGACATTTAGAGCATATATCTACCTTAATTAAAGGCTTTGTTGAACGAGTAATAAATGTTTCTCCGCAAGCACATATAACCCTTGCTTCTTTGTATTCTGGATGAATCTTTTCCTTCATTTCCTCCTCCATTAAAATTTAATAATTAATTTTATCCTGAAGCTTATTTTTTTAGCAAGCAATAAACAGTCAAAAACCTTAAGAACAAATGGAAACTCTATAAATCCCTATGGGTTTTTGTTTTCCTCTTACTGATATGACTCCTAACTCTTCTACATATAATGAACCAAAAAATCCTTCTTCAATTTTTTTCTTTACTCTTTCAAAGGTAGACTCAGAAATCAGTATTTCAGAGTTAAAATGTTTATTTAAACTTTCAAGCCGACATGCTAAGTTTACATGATCACCAATTACTGTATAATCCATCTTCTTTCCCTCTGCTCCAATATTGCCAACAATAACCTCACCTGTGCTTATACCAATACCTATCCTTAATAAAGGTTTATTTTCTTTATTCCATTTATTATGTAAAAACCTTAATTTGCTTATCATTTCTATTGCACATTTTAATGCTCTTTCTGGATGGTCACTTTGGGGAAGAGGGGCACCCCAAAAAACCATTATTGCATCACCCATGAATTTATCAAGTGTTCCATCCCATTTAAAAACAATCTCTGCCATCTCGCTAAAATACTCATTAAGAATCTCAACAACCTTTTCTGGAGGAAGTCTTTCAGAAAGTGCTGTAAAGTCTCTGATATCAGAAAATAATACTGTTACCTCTGTTTTGGCTCCTCCAAGTTTTGCCATTGATGGATTCTTAATTAGCTCATTCATAACTTTTTCAGTAACATAACTGGAAAATATTCTTTTTATCTGTCTTGTTTCCCTCTCAGAGTAAGCATATCTAATAGTAATTGTAGCTAAAAATTGAAATATTAAGTTTCCTGAGATATAAACAACAGAAAGCCATACTCCATTTTTAAATAGAAAAAAAGAAAATAAAAAAGTTGCTACAAGTAAAAAAATTAGAAAAACCAGAGAGTATAATGCTTTGAGTCTTCTGTAAAATATAATGCTTATTGTTCCAGTTAAAAAAATTATTAATAAAACAAAAAATGAAGAAGCTGGAAGAAGATTTTTTTCATCAATAATAGCAGCTATAACATTAGCATGCTTTTCCACTCCTGGTAAAGCTGAACTAAAAGGAGTAACTTTTAAATCATAAACCCCAACAGCAGTTGCTCCCACTATAACGATTTTATTCTCTATATCTTCTTTTTTTATTTTATTCTCAAGAATATCAACGATTGAAATGTATCTAAAACTTTCATTTTTTCCATAATAGTGTATCAGAACTCTACCCCATTTATCAGTGGGAATATATCTTCTGCCAAGATATACTCCTTTTGTGGCATCAACTACCCTTTTTTCAGGAGGAATACCAAGATACAATGAAGCTGTTTTAAGTGAAATAGAAGGAATCAAATATCCATAATACTCAATAAATAAAACCTCCCATCTTATTGTTCCGTCATCATCAGGAAATGTATTTATATGACCAAATCCCGCTGCATTTTCAGCAATAATTTTCTCAGATATGAGAGCATTTTTAGAGGAAATTGGATGGTATCTTATAAAGGCTTGAGAGTTTAAAACAGAAAATGCTGAAGAACTTATTATTAAGTTTTCTTGAGCTTCTGTGTTAAAGAAGAAAACAACTGGTAAAATCACATTTCCTGCTTTTGAAATACTCTCTGCTAAGGTTTTATCGTTTTTTTCAGGTTCACTTAGTATAATATCAAGAGCAATAACTGCTGCTTGAAACTCTGAAAGTTTATCAATAACTTTTGCTATCTTATCTCTACTCCATGGCCATCTACCAAGCTTTTCAATAGAAGCCTCATCTACTGCGGCGATAACAATACTTTGTGGAGGAGACTTTTGTCCACGAATATGAAAAAATAAGTCGTAAACCTTCATATCAACAATCTCAATCGGATAGGGCTTTAGAAAGAAAAGAAATAAAAAGGCAGTAGAGATTAAAATGCTTATTATGGTTTCTTTGTTCTTTTGAAAGCTGTCTAATTTTATAAGCCTCTTAATATACATTAAATTTTTATTGATTCTCCACCTTGAAGAATCTTTATTTTGTAATCAAAGACTCTCTTCAATTCTCTCTCAATAGTTTTCTTGTAAAGAGGCTTTATATGAGTTACAAAGATTTTTTTAGGCTTAGGATTAAATATTTTAAGAGTTTCAAAAAGAAGCTCTGCTGTAAGATGTCCTGTATTAATAGCAAGCTCTTTCATCTTATTAGGGAAAGATACTTCAATAATTAATGCATCTAGTCTTTTATTAGAAAGCTTTCTCCATGTCTCCATAGCAGGACCTGTATCTCCTGTGTAGAAAAAGCTTTTTTTACCTTTCTCAACAAGAAAACCAACTGCCATAACAGTGTGATTCATTCTGTAGGCAGTTATTCTATATCCTTCTATCAAAATTTCACTCTCCTCATTAATAACTTTCAGATTCAAAATAGAGTTATTGACATCTGGAATAACTGTAAAATCTGGCCATATTTTTGAATTAAGTAAATGTTTCTTTATATCGTCAATAACTTCCTCTGTTGAGTAGATATTTATTCTCTTTGGTTTACCACTTAAGATTATATTATCAGCAAGAAAGGGAATATCCCTTATATGATCTAAATGCGCATGGGTTATAAATATATGCTCTATTTTTTGTTGTGATTTAAAACTTAAGGAACCTGTAACACCTCCTGCATCAAATAGTATTTTATTGTTTAATAAAAAAGAGGAAAGATGATATCCCGGAATATCAGAACCTGAAGCACCAAGAACTCTTATCTTCATTTCTCTCTCATCTTACTAAATGCTCTCTGAAATGCATCAACAACAGCTGGATCAAACTTTACTCCTGCATTTTCTTTTAATTCTTTCATCGCCTCATCAAATGATAGAGCTTTTCTATAAGGTCTGTCTGTTGTCAAAGCATCAAAGTTATCAGCTACTGCGATAATTCTTGCAATTAAGGGTATTTCTTCGCCTTTTAACCTGTCAGGATATCCAGAACCAATAAAGTTTTCGTGATGATGTTTAACTCCAGGGATAATATCTTTAAGTTGTTTTACATAATGAAGTATCTCTGCACCATATACTGTATGATTCTGTATAATCTTATATTCCTCATCAGAAAGTTTTTCTTTTTTAAGCAAAATTTCATCTCTTATACCAATTTTACCTATATCATGAAGAATAGCTGCGAGTTTTAAATTTTCAAGTTCTTTTTTATTTAGTCCCATCTCAACTCCTACTGCAACACTGTACTGCATCACTCTTTTAGTATGTCCTCCTGTGTAGGGATCTCTCTTTTCAATGGTATCTGCAAGAGCAAAAACAACTTCATAGAAAGTCTCTTTAAGCTCTTCATAGAGTCTTGCATTTTCTATTGCTACAGCAACCTGACTTGCAAGTGCCTTAAGTAAGTTAAGATCATACTCATTAAAAAAAGAGTCTCTTTTATTTATAGCCTGAATTACACCCAAAACTCTGTCTTTAATCATTACTGGCAGACAAATCATTGTTTTTGTCTTAAATCCTGATTTTTCATCAACATCTCTGTAAAATCTCGGATCTCTCTGAACATCATTTATTATAACTGCTTCCTTATGTTTTGCCACCCATCCAGCAATTCCTTGCCCTTTTTTAAGTCTTATTGTCTTTATTTCTTCAGCCTTTTCGCCAAGAGCAACATCAAAGTAAAGCTCCTCTGATGCTTCATCAAAAAGAAGAAGACTTCCTGCTTCACAATTTACAAGCTTTACTGCTGCCATTGCTGCTTTCTTTTTTATCTCTTCAATTTCAAGAGATGAGTTAATTAATGAGGAAAACTCAAGAAGTTGTTTAAGATGCTCTAAAAGAATTTCTTTTTCCATCAATCTTTATATTTTTCCTTTATTTCAATAACTCTTTCAACATTATTAAGAAAGACTTCAACAATCTCAGGATCAAATGCCTTCTCTTTCATAATTTTCATATAGTTTAAAGCATCATCAATATTCCAAGATTCTCTTTCACCTTTGTCTGTTGTGAGTGTGTCAAAATTGTCAACAATACTGACTATTCTTGCCCAAATAGATATCTCTTTTTCCTTTTTTCCAAATGGATATCCTTTGCCATCCCATCTTTCATGATGTTCAAGAGCTATTATTGCAGCCATCTGAAGAAGTTCGCTGTCTTCATCAAAGAGAAGCTCATATCCAATTATTGGATGTTTTTTCATAATCTCCCACTCATCAGGGTCAAGTCTACTGGATTTTTGAAGAATGCTGTCTGGAATTCCAATTTTACCAATATCATGCATTGTTGAAGCTAACATGAGTAGTTCGCATCTTTCTTCATCTAATCCAAGTTTTTCAGCAAGCAAGCTTGAAATTAGACCAACTCTCAAGAAATGATTTGGACTTTCAGGATCTTTATATTCCGCAGCCTTTGAAAGTTTTATAAGTGCTTTTTTATGCGCCACTTTTATCTTTTCATAAAGCATCTGAGTCTCAATTGTTGCTCCAGCAAACTCTGCGATAAGTTTCATTAATTTAACATCTATCCTGTTGAATTTATTTGGTTTGTTTATTGCCTGATACACTCCGATTATTCTTCCTTTGGAGTCAAAGATTGGAACTGCAAGAATATTTCTTGTTTTGTATCCTGAGATTTTGTCAATCTCTGGATTAAAGAACTTGCTTTTGTAAGCATCTGATACAATATAAGGCTTTCCTGTTTTTACAACATGTCCTGCTATTCCTGAGGTTATAGGAATTCTTATCTCATCTACTCCATGGGCAAATATTGTGTATAACTCATTTTTTCTCTCATCTATTAAGAAAAGACTACAGCGGTCAACTTCAATTATATCTCTTGCAAGGTTTGAGAGAATAGTTATTATATTGTTTAAATTTTTCTCTCTTGGAAGTTTTCCAGCAACTTTAAGTAAAATTTCAAGTTTATCCATTAGTCTTCCACCGTAACCCTTAAAACTTCTTCTATGCTTGTAATTCCTGCCATTACCTTTCTAATACCAGACTGCCTCAATGTGAGCATTCCGAGTTTTATTGCTTCTTTCTTAATATCATTTGCAGATGCTCCTGTTAAAATAAGTTCTCTAATCTCTTCTTTTATAGGCATAACTTCATAAAGAGCTATTCTTCCACGATATCCCGTTTGACTGCATTCAGCACATCCCTGTGCTTCATAAATCTTTAAACTCTCAGTAAATTCTGCTGGAAATCCCATTTTAATTAAAGCATCCTTTGAGATTTTCTGTTCCTTCTTACAGCTTTCACACAACTTTCTTACAAGTCTTTGAGCAACTATAAGTATTACTGATGAGGCAATTAAAAAGGGTTCTATTCCCATGTTTATCAGCCTTGTAATGGTGCTGGGTGCATCATTTGTATGAAGTGTGCTAAGAACAAGATGTCCTGTAAGGGCTGCTTTTATAGCTATTTCTGCTGTTTCAAAATCTCTTATTTCTCCAACAAAAATGATATCTGGATCCTGCCTTAAAAAGGACCTTAGTATCTGAGCAAAAGTTCTTCCAATTTCCTCTTGAACCTGGACTTGTATAATCCTTGGAAGTGTATACTCAACAGGATCCTCAACAGTAACAATGTTTACCTCAGGTCTTCTAAGCTTCATAAGTGCAGAGTAAAGTGTAGTTGTTTTACCAGAACCTGTTGGACCTGTAACAAGTATCATTCCATAGGGCTTATTTAGAGCTTCAAGGAAAAAATTTAAGGATTCCTCTTCAAATCCAAGCTTTGTAAGATCAAGCTGAAGTGAGCCCTTTTCAAGTACTCTTAAAACAATTTTCTCTCCAAATATTGATGGAAGCGTTGAAACCCTGAAGTCAACCTCCCTCTTACCTATCTTCATCTTTATTCTTCCATCCTGAGGAAGTCTTCTTTCTGAGATATCCATATTTGACATAATCTTAATTCTTGTAATAAGAGGACTCTTAAGTTTTGTCGGTAAAGTTAGAATATCATGTAGTATTCCATCTATTCTATATCTTACATATATATTGTCTTCGAAGGGTTCAATGTGAATATCACTTGCTCTCTTTGAAATTGCATTTATAATTATCTGATTAACAAGTCTTATTAAAGGAGCATCTACTTCAGGGATAACAGTTTGTTCTTCTTCATGTTTTACCTCAGAGGGTTCCTGAACTACACTTTCAACAAGTTCATGAACAGTCTCCTTGCTATAAATCTCAGAGGATTCTTCTCCAAAAAACTGATTTATCAAAGCCTTAAAATCCGAGTCTTTTCCGACATAAAAAACTATTTTAAAACCACTTAAAAAAAACTTTATCTGCTCCAATCCTATTTCATTTGCTGGATCTGTAGTTAAAACTCTGATAATGTTTCCTTCTTTGGAAAAGGGTAATACTTTGTTTCTTTTTATTATATCCTCAGGAAGAAACTTAACTACCAAGGGATCAATCTTAAAGGAGTCTATCTTAAATACAGGATAACCATAAAGTTCGCTCATAGCCTCTACAAGTGCTTCCTCTGTTATATAGCCTAACTTTACCAAGGCAGCTCCGATTCTTATTCCTTCAATCTTCTGAACTGCTTGAGCATCAATAAGCTGTTTTTCAGAAACTTTACCCTTCTTTAAAAGAAATGCTCCTATTGTGAGTTTTTCTGATGTAGTTTTTGTTGACATTTTAAGTAATATAGCATAGTACAAAGATTGTGTCAAAACTGTTTATGTTGAGTATCTAAATTTTAACTATTATGATATAATTTTAGAAAAAAATATAATTTAAAAAAATAAAAGGAGGATGATATTATGTCATTAATTTTGTGGTTTGAAGAAATAGGAATTAAAGATATTCCATTAGTTGGTGGAAAAAATGCCTCTCTCGGTGAAATGTTACAAAAACTTTCTCCAAAAGGGATTAACATTCCTGATGGTTTTGCTGTAACTGCCGAGGCTTATAAATACTTCATTAAATATAATGGATTGTTAGAACCAATAAAGAAACTATTGTCTGATCTTGACAAATCAAATGTAACAGAACTTAAGGAAAGGGGTAAAAAGATAAGAAGCCTAATTCTAAATGGTAAAATGCCTGATGATTTATCAGAGGCAATCATTAAGGCATATAAAGAATTAGAAAGTAAGTATGGTTTGAATGTTGATGTAGCAGTAAGGTCATCAGCCACTGCAGAAGATCTTCCAGATGCATCCTTTGCTGGTCAACAAGAAACATACTTAAATATAAGAGGAAGTGAAAATGTAGTCAATTTTGTAAAAAAATGCTTTGCTTCTTTGTTTACTGATAGAGCTATTTCATACCGAATAGATAAAGGATTTGATCATTTTAATGTTTATCTTTCTGCAGCTGTTCAGAAAATGGTTCGCTCTGATGTAGCATCTTCAGGAGTAATGTTTACTCTTGATACAGAAAGTGGCTTTAGAGATGTTGTATATATTACAGGTTCATGGGGATTAGGTGAATATATAGTTCAGGGAATTGTAAATCCAGATGAGTTTTATGTTTTTAAACCTACCCTTAAACAAGGCTACAGAGCAATAATATCAAAGAAATTAGGTGCTAAACAACAGAAGCTTGTTTATGGAAAAACACAAGAACGTCCCACAATTAGTAAAAAGACTACTTTAGAGGAAAGACAAAGGTTTGTATTAAGCGATGATGAGATTCTTACATTAGCAAAGTGGGCAATTTTGATAGAAGAACACTATGAAAAACCTATGGATATTGAATGGGCAAAAGATGGAGATGGAGTTAATGTTGGAACTGGTAAACTCTTTATTGTTCAGGCAAGACCAGAAACTGTTCACTCAACAAAAACTGAAAACTATTATGAAGTTTATGAGTTAAAAGATACAGGTACTGTTCTTTGCTCAGGAATGGCTGTCGGAAGCAAAATCGGTCAAGGTAAGGCTAGAGTTATTAAAGATGCCTCTAATATTCATCTATTCAAAGAGGGAGAGGTTCTTATTACTGATATGACTGATCCAGACTGGGAACCTATTATGAAAATAGCATCTGCAATAGTTACAAACAGAGGTGGAAGAACTTGCCATGCAGCTATTGTATCAAGAGAGTTAGGTATACCATGCGTTGTAGGAACTGGAAATGCCACAGAAGTAATAAACGATGGAAGAATGGTTACCATTGACTGCTCAAAGGGTGAGACAGGTTATGTTTTGGATGGACTTATACCATATGAAGTAAAAAGAATAGATTTAACAACATTGCCTTCAACAAAAACAAAAATAATGATGAATGTAGGAATACCTGAACAAGCTTTTATTCAGGGACAGATTCCTAATGATGGAGTAGGACTTGCAAGAATAGAGTTTATAATAGGCTCACATATTGGGGTTCATCCTCTTGCTCTTGTTGAGTATCCTAAGCTTAAAGAAAAAGTAAAGGAATCAAAAAGAATTGAAAAGATAGTAAAAGAGATTGAAAAGAGAACTCCAAACTATGAAATAAAATCTGATTTTTATGTAGACAAACTTGCTCAAGGAATTGCTATGATAGCTGCTGCTTTTTATCCCAATGACGTAATAGTAAGATTTTCGGATTTCAAAACTAATGAATATGCAAATCTTATAGGTGGTGAGTTATATGAACCCGTTGAGTCAAATCCTATGATTGGATGGCGTGGAGCAAGCAGATATTATGATCCAAAATTTGAACCTGCATTTGCTCTTGAATGCTTTGCAATAAAGAAAGTAAGAGAGGAGATGGGACTTATAAATGTAAAAGTAATGGTTCCTTTCTGTAGAACTGTTGAAGAAGGCAGAAAAGTTATTGATGTTATGAAAAAATATGGCTTAGTTCAGGGAGAAAAGGGACTTGAGGTTTATGTTATGTGTGAAATACCAAGCAATGTTATTCTTGCTGATGAGTTTGCTGAAATATTTGATGGATTCTCTATCGGATCAAATGATTTAACTCAGCTTACATTAGGTCTTGACAGAGACAGCGAGCTTGTCTCACATATCTATGATGAAAGAAATGAAGCAGTTAAAAGACTTGTAAAACAGGTCATTGAAATAGCCAAGAAAAAAGGCAAAAAAATCGGAATTTGTGGTCAAGCTCCTAGTGACTTTCCTGATTTTGCAGAGTTTCTTGTAGAATGCGGAATTGACTCAATAAGCCTAATTCCTGATACAGTTCTTAAAACAAAACTTCTTGTAGCTCAAAAGGAAAAAAGCCTCTAAAAATTAAAAAGCCCTGAAATGCCACAAAACATTTCAGGGCTTTTTAATTTTTGTTCCACGTGGAACATTTTTAGATCTTCTTTCTTTTATCTATAATTCTTACTGCTTTTCCTGGTACTCTTTGAATTGTTCCTTCAGGTACAACCTGAATCTTGCTACGGAATCCTAAAAAGTCATAAAGTTCAAGATCAAGTTGTTCAAGTTCTCTCTGAGTAATACCGTTGTCAACCTTTTCAACTATTATAGTCATTTCATCTTTACCCCTTACAGTCTCTATAACGAGTTGATAATAGGGAGAAAGCCCCTTATATTTTAATAAAATCTGCTCAACCTGTGAGGGATAAAAGTTTACACCTTTTACCTTAAGCATATCATCTGTTCTGCCTTTAATTCTATCCACTCTCACATGCGTTCTTCCACATTCACATCTTTCATAACTAAGAATCCTTGAGATATCTCTTGTACGGTATCTTATAAGAGGAAGTCCCTCACGAGTAAGTGTTGTAATTACCATTTCTCCTTCTTCACCAATAGAAAGAGGAGTTTCTCTTTCAGGATCAATAATTTCTACTATATAATGGTCCTCCCATACGTGAATACCTGATCTTGCATGACAGTCTATCCCCAGTCCTACTCCTCCTGTTTCTGTAAGTCCAATTATATCAAATGTTTTTATTCCCATTTCATCTTCAATTCTTCGTCTGTATTCATCAGACCAAGTCTCTGCTCCTAATATTCCAACTCTTAGCTTTGTTTTTTTGAAATCAAAGCCATTGTCTCTTGCAACCTCTATAAGTCTTGCAGGATATGATGCAATAGCACCGAAGGCTGTAACCTCTAAATCTTTAATAAGTTTAAGCTGCATAAGTGAACGGCCTGCTCCTGCAGGAACTATGAAACATCCAAGTCTTTCAGCTCCATAATGAAAACCAAATCCTCCATTGAACAAACCAAAAGATGGCATTATCTGAAGCCTGTCTTTCTCTGTTAGTCCAGCAGCAGCAAGACATCTTGCCATTATCTCTCCCCATTGGACTATATCATTTCTTGTCATGGCATTTATTACTGGAACACCAGTTGTTCCTGAACTCATATGCATTCGTGCACATTGAGAGGGATCAACTGCTAAATGAGCAAAGGGATAACAGTCTCTTAAATCATCTTTTGTTATAAAAGGAAGATTTCTCAAATCATCAAGAGTTTTTATGTCTTCTGGCTCTATATCTTTATATTTTACTTTAAGTCTTGATTTAGAGTTTTTAAGATATCTCAAGGTTTTTCTTAATCCAGAAAGCTGAATTTTTTCAATCTCTTCTCTTGGAAGCGTTTCTTTCTCAGGATTGAACATACTTACACCCCTTTATGAAGGATTTTTTGTTTTCTTCATCAAATAAATCCATAAAGTCATCGCATTCAAATAAACCTGTTTTCTTTACAAAAACTCCAAGCAAGAAAGTATTAACATATCTCATTGGTACACTACTAAGGGCAGTTTTTACTTCATTTTCATTAAAACTAAAAATATTTTCCCCGAAGGTTTTTGCATAATCAAAAATATCATTACTTAAAAGAATTACCATATCTGCCGTTCCTCTTCTTACAAGTCCGCTCATTCCCTCACCAATTTTCATCTGTATTTCTACAGTACCACCCTTTTTTGCCATTCCTTTTATCTCTGTTGAACGAACAGAAAGCCCTCTTTTGATTGCTGCCTGTGCAATCATTCTTGAAAAAAATATTACTCCCTGTCCGCCTTTACCAAGTATTACAAGTTTCATAGTTGAATATTATATCAAAACAATCGCCTTTGTAGGACATACATGGACACAACAGCCACAACTTATGCATAGAGTTTTATCAAAATCAACTTTTCCTTCCTCTTCGTTAAAAAATATGGCAGGGCATTCAAACTCTGTAATACAAACCTTACAGCCCTTACAAACTTCCTTTAAAATCTTTACATTATAAATAGGATTTGCATCTAATCCTTCCTTTGTATTTACACATAGATGTCTAAAAATAATTACTGCAGGTTCTTTGTTTTCTTTTAAGAATTTCTTTGCTTCTTTCAGTATTTTTATTGAAGAGTTAAAATCATAGGGGTCAACTGCTTGAATAAATTTAACTCCAATTCCTTGGACAACATTTTCAATAACAATCGGTGTTACAGGCTCACCAAAAGAACTTACATGGTCAGAAAGAGTCTTCTGATTTCCTGTCATTGCCACAGTTTTGTTATCTAAAATGACCGTTAAAAATGGCACTCTGTAATGAACTGCATCAATCAAGGGTGGAATGCCTGTATGGAAAAATGTTGAGTCTCCAATTATTGCTACTACATCTTGATTTTTTCCTGAAAGCTCAAAAGCCTTCTTAATTCCTAAACCAAAAGACACACTCGCACCCATACATAAAACTGTATCTGTCACTCCAAAATTAAGAGCAAGGGTATAACATCCTATATCACCTGAATAGACTGCTTTTTTACCAAAGACCTTTTTTAAGGCATAAAGAGCAATTCTATGTCCACATCCTGGACATAAAGAAGGTCTTTTAAGTGGTGGAACTGAGATGGTTTTTCCCTTCTTTATTAAACCAATTCTTTCTAAAATCTCTTCACAAACATCAGGTGTTAGCTCTCCTTGTTTTGGCACTATACCGTTTCTTCTTCCCTCGGTGCATAGTTGTAATTCTATTACTGGCATAGATTCTTCTATGGTGATCACTCTTTTATAACCAGAAAAATCAAACTTTTTCATAGGATAAGGCATATCTACTTTGGCAAGAGTTACTTTATCTTCAAGTCCATGTTCTTCAATTAACTCATAAAGATATGAAAAAACCGCACCACTTGAAAGAATAAGAATGTCACCACTAAAGAAAGTTCTTAATTCATTTAGTTTTTCTATTTCAGCTATTTTCTCATTAAGCAAACCATGTAACATAAGTCTTTGCCGAGGTGTTGCAGCATACCTTGGTAGTTTTTTATCCCAGTCTTTAAGGATCTTAAAAGTTGCATTGATAGGCTCTAAGATAAAATCCTCCTCTACCTTAACATCTCCTCTTCCATGTGAGATTCTTGTTGAACTGCGAAGCATTACAGGTATAGAGTATCTTTTACTTAGTTGCACTGCTTTTTTTGCAAACTCATATGCCTCTTGTACTGTAGAAGGATCTAAAACCGGAACTTTTCCTGTCATTGCAAAGAAACGACTGTCCTGTTCAGTCTGAGATGAGTGAGGTCCTGGATCATCTACGCTTACAACTACCATTGCACCATCAGTCCCTACATAAGCTGAGTTCATAAAAGGATCCATTGCCACATTAAGTCCAACCTGTTTCATAGTAACAGCAGTTTTTATTCCAGTAAGACTAACAGAGTAAGCTATCTCAAAAGCAACCTTTTCATTAATTGCCCAATCTATAAATGCCTTAATATTTTTCTCTTTGACTAACTTTTGTGCTGCAGGAATTATTTCACTAGAAGGTGTACCAGGATAACCTGTTATAAATCTTACACCTGCTTGAACCAAACCATGTGCAATTGCTTCATTGCCTGAAAGATACAAAGTAAGCATTTTATTATAATAAGAAAAAATCCTTTATTCTTTCAATGGATTTATCCAAGAAACTTTCTTATATGAGCAGCTTCTATAATTAGCTCATTTAAGGGCTTTTGTAATCCGTCTTTAATTATCTTTATGATCTGAGAGGTTATCTCTCTATGGTTTAGATTGGGCTCATAAGATAGATTAAGAGCATTTACAACTTCTATTGAACTTAGCAATGCTTTTTTGCTTTCTTTTGGCAGTATATCAAGACATTTAGGATTAAAGTACTGCATTGCTATTGACAAATCCAGCGCTATGTTTCTATATGCTTCTTTTATTCCTTTTATTTCTTCTTCAGAAAGTGCATTAAGCCCTATTAACTCAGGGGGAAGTCCTATAGAATAGCAAGAACAACAAAAAGCAATAACTCTCGGAAGTCTTACCTTTCCTACACTTCTTGAATATCCAAAAAGTCCTGCATGAAGCTTTCTCATCCTTCTTTTAGGCACAAACAGAGATATTTCATTTATCAAAGGTGCAATAGTCTCTACAACATTTTTATATTCTTTTGAAGTTTTTTCTATAATAGAAAGTGCAAAATTCTCATCAAAATCCTTTAATGGATATCTCGTAAAATTTTTTAACTTTTTTATTGCTTCAATTACATCTTCTACTGGATTATCAAACTTAAATGCTGACTGAACAGTAAAAGTTTCCACAGAGGAATACTCTGATAAAACTTTATCAACTGTATATGGCGTCAAATTACCTCTGAAAGGAGGACAGCCAGCACCTAAGATTGGATATATCTCAATTTCCTTTTCCTTTGAGAGTCTTTCTAATTTTTTCAATGCTATTTTATTTGCAAGAATAGCACTAATTAAGCCATAGTTCATGGCAGGATCAGAACGAGCTAAGAAAACTCTTTGATAAGTAAAATCTTTATCTTTAATAAACTCCGAAACTATCTCATCACATCTTAACATTGACTCTATATCTTCAAAAAGAGGAATAACATTTATGCTTTCAGGTAAGAATTTACCTATCCATTCGGCAAGTGTTATATCACCATCGAATATCTGTTTGTGTTGTCTTTCAATCAGAAAGTTTTTATAAAAATAATAAATTCTGTTTAATTCTGCAGCATTTGTTGTAAGCGGTAGAATAATCTCAAAAACAGGAGGGAAACTTTCATCTCCATAGAAAATCTTTGCCACATCCATTGAACGAGGAATGCTTTCAAGTGTTTCAAGAAGAATCTTAGCTTCATCTTTTTCTACACTCGGGTTAGGAACACGCAAAGTTAGAAAAACTTCTCTTCCAAGCCTTTTTTGCTTAAAAAAATGAGAGTACTTTGTAAGAAGCTTTTTTACAACATAGTTATCTACTTCTTTTCCTTCACTGTCCCACATCTGTTCACAACAACCAAGATGGGAAAAAGCATAGTAAGCTTCTTGAATTTCATCTTCTCCTGACATATCTGATGTTTCAGCAAAGAAAGGAATTGAAACATTGTCAGGATGCTGTGTTGACATTACTCTTGGAATTCTTCGTCCTAAGTTATTCATTTTTTATCTCCTTTATCTCCCTTATTTTTGAAACAGGATCTTTACTTAAAACCAATGAAGTTCCCACTAACACAGCACTAATCTTATGTTTAATAAGTTCTCTTACTTGTTTCCTTTCAGAAATTCCACTTTCGCTTACCACAACTTTTTCCTCTGGAATTAATCTTTTTAACCTGAAAGTGGTATTAATGTCAATCTGAAGAGTTTTTAAATCTCTATTATTTATTCCTACTATGTCAGCCTCTGCAAATAAAGCTTTTTTAACTCCTTCTTCATCATGAATCTCAAATAAAACATCCATACCAAGACTTCTGGAAAGTTGATAGAGATTCTTACACTGATCAACTGTTAAGATATCGGCAATCAAAAGTATGGCATCTGCACCTAAGATTTTCGATTCATAGACCTGATACTCATCAAAGATAAAATCCTTTCTTAAAATTGGAATAGAAGGATGCCTTTTTTTAATGTTTATTAAAAATTTAGAATCTCCAAGAAAGAAATCCTCTTCAGTTATCACTGAGATGGCATCTACACCTGCACTTACATAGCTGTCCGCCATTTCCTCCACATTATACTCTTTTAATAAGCCTTTAAGTGGAGATGCTCTTTTTATCTCTGCAATAATTTTTATTGGTTCGTTAGGAAGTCTCTTTATTTTTTCATAAAAAAATCTATCTGAGTTTTTTACCAAAGATAAAGCCTCTTTCTTAATCTCCTTAAGAGATAAAACTTTCTTTTTTTCATTAACTCTCTTCTTTTTTCTTTCCACTATCTTTTCAAGGATATTCACTTTTTTATTTTACCTTTAATCTGATAAACAAATACAAGAATCTCTGCTACAGCTTTATATAGCTCTACAGGAATCTCTTCATAAATATCAAGTTTTGAAAGCACCTCTACCAGTGTTTCATCCTCCTTAAGCGGAACTCCGTGCTGTCTTGCCAACTCAATAATCCTTTGTGCTATAAAACCTCTTCCCTTTGCTACAACTTTTGGAGCTGAATCCTTTTCTGGTTCATACCTTAATGCAACAGCTTTCTTACCTTCTGTCATACTGTCAAACTTACATTTCCCTCTTTAATATCCCACTGTTTAATTAAATCTTCTGTTTTTGAAACATAGCTTACTCCACTAAGAGTCATCCCTATTTCATGAAATCTTTCTTTTAATAGTTTTTCTCTGCTTTTGATTTCGCCAATAATCTCGGGAGTACCTGAAAAGCTGACAAAAAAGCTCTTATTTATCATTGTTACAACAAAAGAAAGAGAGTGCTCTTTAAGGTTTAAGGATACAAAAACTGTGTGATACTCCTTCCCTTCTCTTTTTAATGACTTATAAGCTATGTTACCACCTTCTAATTCCTCCCATAAAACAGGTAAAAAGGTAAAAAAACCTTGATATGTTTTAGAAAGAATTTGATAACCTTCTATATGTCTTAAGATCTGCTCTGCCTTCAAGGCTATTTCCTCTAATCCCTGTAGTTTTGCTTCCTTTGTAATTTGATTAAGAATAACTTTTAAATCCTCCTTAATCTGTGTAATCTTTTCAAAATCAGACAGTGCTTGTTTCATTTTTGTCTCAAAGGATACTCCAGAATTCAAAAGAATTTCCTTTAGTCTTTCTGGATTTAAATCCCTATAGTCATTAATAACTAAATTTTTTAGCTGAGAAATTTGCTCTTTTGGAAAGTTATTATCTTCAAGAGTTTTTATTAACTCATTAAGCTGCTTGGAAGTTCTACCTTGCATTGAAAATAAATCAATAATCTTTTGCATAAGCAAACTCTTTTGTGTTTCAGAAAGGCTCTCAGTAGGAAGAGAAAGTATGGTTTTAATCATCTCAGTATGAGTCTGTTTTATATCCTTTGCTGAAGGCATACGTTGGGAAAATATAGAGTCAAAAATTTTAAATAGCTTTTCTGAAACTTCTCTTTCAAACTGAAAAGTATTTTGATTAATCTTTTCTTCATGGGCTGAAAGTAGTCTTAAAGGAATTGTACCATCCTCAAGAGGCTTTTCTACCTTAACCAATACAGTGTCTCCTTTGGTTAAAGGAAGTTGTCTATGTGGCTGAGCATTTAATACTCTATTTTTAATACGTAACTGTATTGTTCCTGTAGGAAATATATCCATTATCTCTGCTGTTAAAATTTCTCCAATTGCAAGCTTGATGGGCTCTGCTTGTTTACCTTTAAAAATATGGATTATACCTGATTGCTCAAATATAGGTTGAATCATCTTATTACTTCAACTCCCATATAGGGTCTAAGAACCTCAGGAACTACCACAGAACCATCTTTTTGTTGATAGTTTTCAAGAATTGCCACTAAAGTTCTTCCAATAGCAAGTCCTGAACCATTTAATGTATGAACAAACTCTGTTCCTTTTTTATTTTTTCTACGAAATCTTATATTAGCCCTTCTTGCCTGAAAGTCTTCAAAATTAGAACATGAAGAAATCTCTCTATAACGACCTTGTCCTGGAAGCCATACTTCTATGTCATAGGTTTTTGCTGAAGCAAAACCTAAATCTCCTGTGCAAAGAGAAACCACTCTGTAGGGAAGTTTAAGTAGCTTTAATACC
>JANXCZ010000072.1 GCA_025060075.1 Thermodesulfovibrio sp. | reverse complement strand
GGATCAATATTGTAAGTATCCTTTTCAATATCAACAAATACTGGTTTTGCTCCTACATAGAGTATAGCCTCAACAGTAGCAAAAAAGGTAAAAGGAGTTGTTATTACTTCATCACCTTCTCCTATGTCTAAAGCTTTAAGTGCAAGATGAAGAGCATCTGTTCCTGAGGCAACTCCTATAGCCTCTGATACTCCAAGATATGATTTTACTTCTTCTTCAAAGGCTTTTACATTTTCACCGAGTATATAATGAGAACTTTCAAGAATCTCATTTATACATCTTAGTATTTCTTCTTTGATGTTTGAATATTGTGTCTTAAGATCAATAAATGGTTTCATGGGCTTGACTGTCCTCCGTTTATCTTGTCTATTATTTCTATAACATCAATTATTTCTTTAGGAGATGGCGCATATGTTGAAGGTTTATTTTGTTTGACAGAGTTTAAGAAATCTCTTATTTCTTCATATAAAGGTTGAGAGTCTCTGTTTTTTATATAAATTTCAGTTACTTTTCCTTCTTTATCAACCTTTGTTAATGTTCTATTTATCAAGTCTGCATATAAAATATCATTCTGCTGAACAATAGAGATTTTCCTACTAAAACCATAGGAAACTCTACTTGCTGTAAGATGAGCTTTAACATTAAAGTTACTACTAACAAACTCCATCCATACACTGGCATAATCAATTCTTGAAGTTACTAAGCTCTTTTTTAAGACTTTTAAATCTTTTAGTTTAAAATTTTCTGAAATTTTGAGTAACATCCATATTAGGTCAATATCATGGATCATAAGATCATATGTCACATCTGTATCAGTTGCTCTTGCAAGAAAAGGAGATGTTCTTTCAGTTTGAATAAAAATAGGACTGTCAAGATGTTGTATAATGCTTCTTACAACAGGATTATATCTTTCTATTAAGCCAGTTTGAATTATTACATTTCTATTTGCTGCCTCATTTAAGAGTTTTTCTGCAAAAAGAGGTTTCTCAGTCAAAGGTTTTTCTATAAAAATAGCTTTTCCATTATTTATTAATTCCATTCCTATCTCAAAATGAGTAATAGTTGGAGTTACAACAAAGAATATTTGAGCTAAGTTTAATAACTCTCTATAGTCAGAGTAATATCTTAAATTATACTGTTTTGCAATCTCTTGAGCCTTCGTAATATCCTTATCTACAATCCCAACGATCTCAACATCAGGCATCTCATTGAGCACTTTAATATGTTTTTGACCAAAGTATCCAGCACCTATGACCGCTACCTTAAATTTCATTTAATATTTTTTCAATCTCCTTTTTGGCTTGTTTAAAACCATACTGTCTCAAAATTGACACAATTTTTTTAGATGCCACTTTTTTAAAAATTGTCTGTCTTCTTTTAGTATCAGGAATTTTTTTCTGAATTTCTTTTCTAAGTTTTTTTATATATCTTAAATACAGTGCAAATTCTCTGCCATATAATTTAGAGATTTCATCTCTAATAATCTTACTAAGTGCTGGAAATTCAGTAGAAACAGCCACGGTTAAATCTCCTTTATGTAAAACTGCTGGAACATTATATAGCACTCCCTTAGTATTTACTCTGTCTTGTCTGTTGACGCAGTTTACTAAAAAATTAGCCTCTCTTGCTATCTGAATATTCAGTCTTTCATCTGATGTGGCAGCTACTACTAAAAGTGCGTCTTTAATGTCTTCCTTTTTGTATTCAGTATTTTTATAATCTATTTGTCCCTTTTTTACTATTTCTTTGAGATTTTTACTTATTTCAGGACTTATTAATGTTATCTTAGCTCCATATTTCAATAAAGTCTTTATTTTTCTCTCAGCAACACTTCCTCCACCAATAACAACACATTTCTTACCTCTAATATCTGCAAGAATTGGAAAAAGTTTAGTCATTATTGAAATCTAAATCCCTCTGCCTTTCTTACAAACTGACTATCTGGAAATTTTTCTCTTAGAAGTCTTAAATATTCTTTAGCTTTTTCCAACATATTAAGATTTCTATATGAGTCTATTAGCAAATAAAGAGTTTCATCAAGATTTTTAAAATCAGGATAGTTTTTAACTATACCTTCAAGTCTTCCAATAGCTGCCTTATAAGAACCCTTCTTGTAATAGAACTTCCCAATTATAAGTTCTCCCTCTGCAATAATATTCCTACATTTTTGAATTCTTAAAGGAAGAATATCTCCATAGGGATGTCTTGGATACATTTTTTCAAGTTTTAAAAACTCATTTAGTGCTTTCTGAGCTGTTCCTGCACCTCTTTCAGGTCCTTCTATTTGCCTAAAGTATGCCATTGCAATACTGTATTGGGCATAAGGAGCATAGGTAGACTCGGGATAAAGCTCTATAAACCTTCTGTATTCAGTAACTGCAAGCTCTATTTCTTCTTCCTTTAAGTATGAGTCAGCTATTTTAAGCTGAGCAATTGGAGCATATTCCTTAGCTGATTCTCTATTTTTGATTTCAAGTAATAGCTTTCTTGCCTCTTCATACTCTTTTTTATTAATAAGTTCATCAGCTTTTTTTAAATAAACAATAGGATCAAACTCTTCTTTTTTAACAACTTCTTTTCCGCCACAACTAAGAATTAAAAAAACAAAACTCATTATAATAAATAATCTAAATGCAATTTTCATAGGATTATTAACCTCCTTACTACAATTTACGCAGTTCTTCTTATCTCAAAACCTTTTAATCCCTCAGGTTCTTCCCATATTATCTCAATATTGTCAACTCTTGCATGAGGTGGACCTTCCTTACAACGCTCTATAGCAATATTGATTTTTTCTTCATCTCCTTCAAAAACTGCTTCAACTCTACCATCCCTAAGATTCCTAACCCAACCACTCAATCCAAGAGAGTAAGCAACCTCCTCTGTGAATGCTCTGTAAAAAACTCCTTGTACTCTTCCACTTATAAAAAGGTGTGCTCTCTTCATTGTATTCTCTCCATTAATATTTTTTTAGCATTATTAATCTTCTCTGAGCATCTGCCTCCCAGCCTCTTTTCCCATCTGTAAGATTTAAGGCTGTGGAAAGATGCTCTATAGCATTTTTCCTATCACCAATCTCATGATAATCAACCCCGAGATAGTAATACAAATCAGCATTATCAGGTATTAGTTGCTTTGCCTTATTAAGACTAACAATACTTTCACGCCATTTACCTATTTTAGTTAAAGCAATTCCCTTTATTAAAAAAGGCTTGAAGTAAAGACTGTCAAGTTGTATTGCTTTGTCCGCATCCGAGATTGCATTGTTGTATTTGTTTAAATTTAAATTTACCAAGGCTCTATATGTATAGGCGTAATTACTACCATAAATCTCAATTGCCTTGTCAAGAAGACTAAGTGCTTCATTATAATTACGAGATTTTATATATTTCTTTGCCTTTTCAACATAATCATAGGAGTCTTTTGTAGAGATAATCTTTGCTTTAATAGCACGGAATCTTTCACTGTCCTGTATTAAACTGGAAGAATGAGGATACTTTTCAGAGATTATCTGTTGAACATTTTTTATTCTTGTATCAGGTAAAGGATGAGTACTCAACCACTCAACAGTTCCGCCTCTTTCCATTGCTTTAAATTTTTCAAACATAGTTAAAAGACCTTTTGGATCATAACCAGAATCATAACTAAATCTTACTCCAAGAGAATCCGCTTCATTTTCCTGATCTCTGCTAAATTTAAGCTGAAGAAGTCCTGCAGATATTTGAGCAAGACTCATGACTGCTGAGGCATATTTACTGTCCTGTAGAGCAATACCGAGAATTCCAAGAAGCATGTTCATTCCATAGGTTTTTTCAAGAAACTTTGCATGATGTCTTGCATTAATATGACCAAGTTCATGTGCAAGCACTCCTGCAAGCTCACTTTCCTTATCCATCTTTAGAAGAAGACCCCTTGTAACAAAAACAGGGCCTCCTGGCAAAGCAAAAGCATTTATTTGAGAAGAGTTCACAACATAAAATTGATAATCAACTTTTCTTGGAGTAACCTTAGCAATTTTATTTCCCATTTCTTTTATATAGTTTTGGATTTCTCTGTCAGGATATAAGCCATCATTTTCATTGATTGCAGAAGGTATAACCTTGTGTCCTATTCTAATTTCTTCTTCTGTTGAAAGAAGAGTATAAGTCTTCTCTCCTGAAATAGGATCAATCTCACTGACACAAGAAAGGCAAATAAAGGATAGGAATATTAAAAAGAAAAGTTTAAAAAATCTCTTTTTCATCTACCACCTCATTTTTAATCCTTCCAAGAAGTTCTTGAAGTGCTGGAATAACATCATTTCTTAACCTTCCAGCTACAAGCACTATCATTATGTCATCTCCAACTTTTAATTCACCTTGATTAATCCATGCTCTCACATCAACAATTCCTTCTTTACTTTTTATATCCTGAATTACTCTCTCAAGCTTTTCAGAATCATAGGAAAGTCTCATACCTTTAACAGGTCTGCCATCTTTTGAGGTTTCTCTTACAATTCCATTATGAATTAATATCATTCCAGCAGATTTAGTTTTAGGATTTTTCTTGATTTCCCTGAGCCAGTCATCTATCATATAATGTAGTTTAACAAAAATCTTTTTTTTAGTTTAAGATATTTTAAATAAAGAATTTTGGAGGTGTTTCTATGGAAGAAAAGAGAGTGAACAATAAAATCATAAGAATAATGATTGGAGACATCACAGAAAGAGATACCGATGCCATAGTAAATGCTGCAAATAACTATCTAAAACACGGAGGAGGAGTTGCTGGAGCCATTGTTAGAAAGGGTGGTTCTATAATACAAGAGGAAAGTGATAAAATTGGATTTGTTCCAACAGGCTCAGCAGCTATTACAACAGCAGGTTCTCTCAGAGCAAAATATGTAATTCATGCTGTAGGACCAAAATGGGGTGAAGGAGATGAAGAAAATAAACTAAAAAGTGCTGTATTAAGCAGTCTCAGAATAGCCGATGAATATAAACTAAAAAGCATCTCTTTTCCTGCCATAAGTTCTGGTATATATGGATGTCCCAAGGATATGGTAGCCAAGATTCTTGTTACAACAGTAGTTGAATATTTAAAAAGCTATGTAACTTCTCTTGAAATTATAGAGTTTTGCCTTTTTGATGAAGATACATATCGTTATTTTAAACAAGAGTTTGATAAAATATAAGCATCAGCCGGGATAGCTCAGCGGTAGAGCAGTCGATTCGTAATCGACTGGTCGTGGGTTCAAATCCCATTCCCGGCTTTTAATTTGTATGTCTGTCTGCTACTTTTGAAGCTCCGAAAGAATCAGGCTTAGTTACTGCTATATAGCCTGAGCCTATAATCATTTTTATCACTTCTTTTACCATGCTTCTTGTTGCACCATTTTTCCCTACATCAAGATGTATCTCTACTGGAAGACGAGAAAAGCCATTTTCAGAAAGTTTTTTTCTTAAAGCCTCAGCAACCTCTAAACTTAAAGAAGCCTCGGTAAATATCCTGAGTTTTAAACTTTCCATCTTGCCATATCT
>JANXCZ010000051.1 GCA_025060075.1 Thermodesulfovibrio sp. | reverse complement strand
TCTTTCAGCAATCTTTTCTGCATGAATCATCTCATTGATGGCAAACTCTTTAAATATTTTTCCAACTGGCTCTGCTTTTATACCCTTTGCTAAGACATGCTGCCACATATACTGAATACTTACTTGAAGCTCTCTTGCCACGGCTCTTTGTAGTTTCTCCATAAGTTCATTGCTTATCATAACATACCTCCCATTTTAGGTTTATTTTTTATTAAAGAGGCTTAACTTCTTGTAAGAAACCTCTGCTACCGCAAGAAGGACATTTTTGAGGTTTGTGTTTTGCTGTCCTTATTGCACCACAATTTGTGCACTTGTATTCTTTAAATCCTGCTTTCAAATCTTCTTTATTCTTACACTGCGGACATAAAACATAAATCTTTAGACGCGCATCAATAATTTGAAAATCAGGCATATAACTACTTAATTCTGGGATTTTAATATCATCAACTACATCAAAGATTTTTTTGCATTTTATACATATGGCATGATGGTGAGCAGTAACATCAGGATCAAATCTTCTTTTTTCTGGATCAATGTATATCTCCTTTATCTTACCGGTTTTTTTAAGAAATTCAAGAACATTATAAACTGTTGCAACAGACATTGTAGGAAAATCCTTAGAAAGAGCCTCATAAATCTCCTCTGCTGAAGGGTGCTCTTTATTTCCTTCAAGATATTTCAAAATAGCAAGCCTTTGAGGTGTCCATTTAATTTTAGATTTCATTTAAAATCATTATAAATAAAAAATTATTTATTTGTCAAATAAACCTCTTTCAAAAACTTGAAGAAAGACTGAAGTGTTATTGCTGAATGTTTTAAAATAAAAAGTACGAAAGCTTTCTTTTTCTTTCTTCTTAAAAGTCTTTTAATTTTTATCCCTAAAGTACGCCTATAACTTAATCCTAAGAGCTGTAAAGCTTGTCTAAGACTTAATTACCTACTTATAACTTTTCAACCCTTTTTCCGTAAAGATAAATATTTTCCCATTTAGAGCACCTCCCCTTAGAGTTAAACCATAAAAAACTAAAATGTGTGAGATTTTGATATAGTAACCACAAAAAGTGAAAATTACCTTGAAATCCTTTAAATAAAAAATTATAATTTGAAAAAAGGCTAAGGAGTCAAAATGAAAAAATTATTTTTTTGCCTTTTATTACTTCCCTTAATTCTTTCATGCGCTTCTCTTCCAGAGATTAAAAAAGAAGCAGAAGATACAAAAATATCCGATGAAGAACTTCCAAAGACAGTTGCTATTCTTCCCTTTGAAAATAAAACAGAGGAGATAGGAATAGCAAATCAAGTAAGAAAAGCTTTTTACAATCACTTTAGCTCAAAACCATACAGAGATATTGAATTAAGCTTGATTGATGAGAAAATAGTTCAGCTTGAAAAAACACAGGGTAAAAGCATTCTTGAGATTCCTTCAAAGGATATATGTCAAGCATTAGGATGTGATGGATTGGTTTATGGAAGAGTAATAGACTACAAAAAAATCTATGCTGTTGCTTACTCTCAGCTTGGTATAGAGGCAGAGGTATGGATGATAAATGCAAAAACAGGAAAAGAAATATTTAGACTAAAAGATTCTGTAAGATATCATGAAGGTGGCATTCCTCTTTCTCCATTGAGTGCAGTAATGACAGCAATTTCTACAGCTATGAATATAAGAGATATTCAACAAGTAAGAATGATCAATGAGCTTTGTTATAAATTAAATGAAAAGATTCCATCACCTACAGCAGTTTTTGAACAAAGACCTGTAATAAAAGAAGTTCTCACTAATGCAAAAGACTCACCATTTGGTAAAGGCAAGGTTATACAGGTTGGAGCTGAAGGAGACAAAGGAATGGTTGCTACCTTTGATATTGGCAACTTCAAAAAAGGGATACCAATGAAGGAAACTCAACCGGGAATCTATATTGGTGAATATGTAGTAATGCCTGGAGATAATGTTAAAGAGGCTCCAATTATAGTTTCCTTGAAAAAGCCTCTTGGATACGAAACACAATGGATTGATTTAAGCGGATTTGTAACAATAGATACAACACCCCCACCACAGGTAACAGGATTAAAAGTAAAGGGGTTTCATGACAGAATTGAGATAAGCTGGCAAGCTCTTAAAAATGTTCCTGATCTTAAAGGATACAAGATTTTAAGAAGTGAAAGTCCTCTTACAGGTTTTAAAGAGATCGGCTTAACAGAGTTTAATTTTTTTGAGGACAAAACTGCAGAGCAGGGAAAAGTTTACTACTATAGAGTTGTTGCCTTTGATACTGCTCGGAATGAGTCAGAAATACAGGATGCAAAAAGAGCTTCTCTTGCTACAAAAGAACCTCAGATAATTTCAGGAATTATTGAAAAAGACAAAGTTCTATCAGGTAACTATATTGTAAAAGATACTTTAAGTATTCCAGAGGGAGTAACCTTGAAGATTGAACCAGAAACAAGAATAATCTTTTCTGAAAAGGCATCTCTTCAAGTAAGAGGAAAACTCGTGATAGAAGCAAAAGACTGTCCTGTTGAGTTTATTCCAATGGAGAATAAAAATTGGAGAGGAATTATTGTAGATGGTGGATATATAAAGATTGATGGATTTAGAATTAAAAAGGCTGAAACAGCACTAATGTTAAAATCTTCAGAGGGAATTATTGAAAATGGAATAATTACTGATTGTGATATCGGAGTTTCAGTATCAGGAATTCCTTCACCTTTGATTAAAAATTTAACAATATCGGGAAGTAAAACAGCAGTTAGCCTTTCAAAAACAGACTCATCAATCTATATGAGTAACATCTTGCAGAACGAAACAGGAATTAAAGTTTCTGGATTTTCAGGTGAAATAAAGGACAACAACATCTATGATAACAATATAAACATTGATTCAGAAACCCCTTTAAAGATTTCACCAAACTATCTTGGTTCAATAAATATTGAAGAGATGAAGCTCAAAAATATTCAACTAAGCAATGTCTATGATTCAAGAGTTCCTGAGGGAAAAGTTGTAAATGCCATAACAAATCCATATCTAACTCTTTCTCAAGAAGAAAGGAAGAAAAAGGCAACTGAGTTTGTCATTGAGGCAGGCAACTATTTCAGGCAGAGGAATTATGGAAAAGCTGTGAGTCTTTTTGAAGAAGCTTTAAAGGCTCAACCAAGCCCTGAAATTTATTACTATATTGCACTTTGTTATCAGGAGATGAAAGAAGAGGAAAAAGCATTGAAATATCTTAGAGAAGGTGTAGAAAAATTTCCAAAAGACTCTACGCTTCAGAGGTCTTTGGGTTTAATTTACTATCAAATAGGCAAAGAAGAGGAAGCAAAAAAACTATTTGAGGAAGTGCTAAAACTAAATCCTGAGGACAGACAGGTAAGATTCTTAATAGAAAGATTAACCTCTAAATAAAGGGGAGGATTTATGGAAACAGAAAAAGGCTTTTTTAAACAGCTTTTTGATTTATCCTTTAAGAGTTTTATAACTGTAAAAATCATCAAACTCCTTTATGTTCTTGCAATAATTGGTTCTGGACTTGTTGGTTTAATACTTTTAATTGGTGGTATTAGTATTATGAAATATTCACCTGGAGCTGGATTTTTGCAGATAATTCTTGCACCATTGATTGCTCTTTTAGGCATAATATGGTCAAGAGTTTTTCTTGAGCTAACAGTTGTT
>JANXCZ010000008.1 GCA_025060075.1 Thermodesulfovibrio sp. | reverse complement strand
GGTAGTAAAGAAAGAAAACACAGTTCAATACTTAAATAGAGTATATCAATTACTGCCTACAAATGGTGTAAAGAGTAAGGATTAATGCTGCATCCATGGAAAAGAGACTATAAAAGATATGTGACATTTTACCGTAGTAATAAAATGTGACTTGACGCTCGGAATAACAATTTTACGCAGGGCAACGATACAATTTCAGAGATATTATGATATAATTTAAATAAAGATGGATGCAAAACAAAAAGCTTTAAAAACAGCAAAATTTCTACATGATAAAAAGGCACAAGATATACAAATTCTTGAATTAAAAGACCTTACTATAATAACTGACTATTTTGTAATATGCTCTGCTGAAAGCACAACTCAAGTAAAAGCCCTAACAGAGTATTTACAAGAAAGTATGGGGAAGGAAGGTTATACACCTTATGGAATAGAGGGATTTTCATATGCTCACTGGGTTTTAATGGATTATGGGGATGTAATAGTTCACATATTTCTTGAAGAAACAAGGCGTTACTATGACCTTGAAAGACTGTGGCTTGATGCACCAAGAATTAAAATCGAAGAGACTATCTCAGATAAAAACCGTGCAGTGTATATATAAAATGTCCTGTTATTGTAAGAGTATTTTTATGCCAATCTTCAGGTAATGGCCAAAATGGTTCAGCATCCTTTAAAGCCTTAATTGCTGCATCATCAAGTATTCGATAGCCAGAAGTTCTTATTAGTTCTATAGAGACAAGATTACCTTTTTTATCAATTGTAAATCTTATATAAAGATCACCATATATACCTCTTTGTACAGCTTGAGGTGGATACTGCCATACTCTCTCTATCTTTTCCTTTAGTCTTTCAAGATATCCCCAGTCATTGAATTCTTTTGCAGAAAAACTTAAACCACGCGATGTTTCTAAATTTTGATTCTTTGGAGAGTTTCTTGAAAGTTTAGCAATGACATCCTTATCAAAAATATTAGGAGACTGTTTAGGAGATAACTCTGTAAAATTTCTCTCTGTTTTCAAGTTTCCAAAAGAGGAGGTTTCTTTTTGTTTGTCTTCTTTCTGTGCTTGATTTCCTTTTGGAATAGCAGTTAAATACTTTGGCTGTTTTGAATCCTTTATAGGAGGAATTCTTTCTAATATCTTAGGTAAAGGACTCTTAGAAGACTGTGGAATTTTAGGCATCTGAGGAGTAACAGGTACAACTATAACTGACAGAGGCTCCTTAGGTTTTGAAGACTTAGAGTAATCCTGTAAAAGCAAAACAAAGACAAATAACAAAATATGAAGTATACACGAATAAATTAAAGCTTTCTTCACAATTTTATTTTATCTTAAATGTGGCTATTCTTGAAATAAGACTTCCAAAGGCTTTTAAATAAAGAGGAATAAGTTTACTTCCATGTTCTTTTCTTAACCATAATGCCATTGCCAGTTCTTGAATAGATGAGTCTCTATGAATATTAAGCCATTGGTCCATTCTTTCATCATTACCAAACATGTATTCCTGAAACCTCTTCATCATACTAAACTGTCTTAAAAAACTATCTTCCCAAAGTTTTTTATAAAGCTTTAAATTCTTGGTTATTATCGCTTCAGTGGCAAATTGAGCAGATTTCATTGAGTAGTATATTCCTTCAAATGAAACAGGCATAACAGTTCCGAGAGCATCACCACAAAGAATTATGTTTTCTTTGAAAAAAATTCCCTTTTTCCACTTTGGTATTTTATAAGCTCTCAATTTTAAAGAATCAATATCTATATTACTTTCAAATCTTTTTTTAACAAAGTTAACAATAAAACTTTTGAGTTTTCTAATGTCTTCTGCTCCTGTGCCAACTGAAAGATAGTCTAAACCAGGAAAAACCCAGGAATAAAAAAAGGAAGCATGAGAGCTACCGAACCAAAACTCACATGTATCTTTATTATCCATAAAGTTTTTAGGAATATGAACACTTACTGTCCAGTAATAATCAGGTCTTGGCAATCCTTTAATGGAGCATACTTTTGAATTAACTCCATCAGCAGCAATTATGTATTTTGAGTAGATCTCTAAAGTTTCACCACCTTTTTTTCTGACTATAGATTTAGTTTTTTTATTAGTTTGTTCTATATTTACTAATTCTGCCTCAATAACTCTTGTACCACTTTTTTCAGCTAAATCTCTCATAAAGGAGTCAAACTTTTGGCGATTAAAAATCAATATTTCTCCACCTTTAAGTGAAACCTCTATTGGCTCTGAAAAGGGTGGAAATATTTTAACTTTTGTTACTGTATTGAATGATATATTTTTCTTAATAAGATCTAAAATATCAAACTCTTTAAGCCCTGCAGAAGGAATCCCACCTCCACAGGGCTTATCAAATGCAAAAGTTCTTTCAACTAAAACAGTCTCTATACCTTTTTCAGAAAGTAATCTTGCAGCAGTACTACCAGCAGGTCCACCACCAACAACTAAAACTTCACACTGCATTCCTATTGTTTTTTAGTTACAACAAGAACAGGACATGGAGCATTTCTTATAACTCTTTGTGTTGTACTGCCAACAAAAAATCTTTCTACACCACTTCTTGGAAGAGTTCCAA
>JANXCZ010000042.1 GCA_025060075.1 Thermodesulfovibrio sp. | reverse complement strand
GAATTTTAATGAGCTTACACTTATCCCTTGAGTTTTAGTTATTATCTTTTCTAAAAATTTAAAAGAAATTCCATATTTTTTGCCTATTTCATGGTCAGGAGTGCCTTTTAATTTTTCCTCAATTATAATATCTTCAAGTTTCTTTCTATCCAGTTTTTCAACTTTCACTATCAAAAACTCTCCTATATATATAATCAATATTTCTTGTGTAATAGTTTAGCTCAAAAATGCTCTTTATTTCATCATCGGTTAAATATTTTTTGACAGTTTCATCTTTAAGCAATAGTTCCATAAATTGAATGCCCTCTTTCCAGCTCCGCATAGCATTAGACTGCACAATGTTGTATGCTTCCTCACGGGTAAGACCTTTTTCTACCAAAGCAAGAAGCACTCTTTGGGAGTTATAAAGTCCATAGCTAAGCTCAATATTTTTAAGCATTCTTTCAGGATATACTATCAAGTCTTTTATTATTCCATAGAGTCTGTTAAGCATGTAGTCAACAAGAATGCAGTTGTCTGGAATTATTATACGCTCAACCGATGAATGGGAGATGTCTCTGTCATGCCAAAGAGCAATGTTTTCATAGGCTGCAAAGGCATTGCTACGGACAAGCCTTGCTAATCCACTTAGGTTTTCGCAACCTACAGGGTTTCTCTTATGAGGCATGGCTGAGGAGCCTTTTTGTCCCTTTGTAAAGGGTTCTTCTGCTTCAAGCACTTCTGTTCTTTGTAGATGTCTTATTTCAACAGCAATCTTTTCAACCATAGCTGCAATAAGGGCTAAGACATTTAAAAACTCAGCATGTCTGTCTCTTTGAACAACTTGAGTTGCAACAGGCTCAGGTTTAAGTCCGAGTTTCTTTAGTGCAATCTCTTCAATCTCAGGAGGCATGTTTGAAAAAGTTCCAACAGCACCCGAGATTTTTCCTACTGAAACTCTTTCAATTGCAGAGGCAAGTCTTTCAATGTTTCTTTTTGTTTCCTCATACCAGAGGGCGAATCTCAAACCAAAGCTTGTTGGTTCTGCATGAACTCCATGACTACGTCCCATGCAAATTGTGTCTTTGTAAAGAAAAGCCTTTTCTTTAAAGATCTCAAGAAGTTTCCTTAGGTCATTCAGAATAATCTCTCCAGATTCTTTAATAAGAAGTGCTAATGCAGTATCTACAATATCATATGATGTAAGCCCAAGATGAATATATCTTGAAACAGGTCCAACTTTTTCTGCTACAAAAGTAAGAAATGCTATTACATCATGTTTTACTTCTGACTCAATCTCTTCAATTCTTTTTATGTCATCTTTTGATTTAAACCATTCTTCAGGTTTTATTTTTGTTTTAATTTCTTGTAGTGCATCAGAAGGAATTTTACCAAGTTCTGCCCATGCTTCACATACAGCAATTTCCACAGTAAGCCATTTTCTAAATTTGTTTTCATCGCTCCATATCTCACCCATTTCTTTTCTGGTATATCTTGCTATCATAACTCCTCCTCCCAAATTATTCTTTCAGGTTTTATGATTAAACCATTACTATAGCCTATTCCTACTATTTTTCCCTTGTTGTCTTTTACCTTTAAAAATCCCTTTGGAACTACTCCAGAGGAAATTCTAATTGGATTACCATTAATAAATCTCTTGATAAGTGCGTTATGTATATTAACAGAGGGCAAAAAATATAAAGCATCATCTATGGATATCAATCCATTTTTAGTTATAGAAAGAGAGCTATCTTTTAGACTTTTAATATTTGATATTTCCTTTAAGCTTTTTAAATCAATAGAGTTTTCTACTTTAAACTCTCCAATTCTTGTTCTACATAACTCAATTATATGTGCACCAACTCCAATTTCTTCTCCAATATCATGACACAAGGATCTTACATAAGTTCCTTTACTACATACAACTCTGAATATAATAAAAGGTGGTTCAAAACTCTCTATTTTTATTGAGTAAATTGTAACCTTCTTAGGAGTTCTTTCTATCTCAATTCCTTTTCTTGCAAGCTTATAAAGTGGCGTTCCCTCTACTTTTTTTGCTGAATACATAGGAGGAATTTGCATTATTTCTCCTGTAAATTTTTTTATAACTTCTTCTAACTTTAATCTGTCAAGCTCAAAATTTTCTACTGTCTTTGTTATTTTACCTTCTGCATCATAAGTATCAGTAGAAACTCCAAATCTTGCTTTGAAGAGATACTCTTTTTCAAGTTCCATTAGGAAAGATGTGATTTTTGTTGCTTCATTAGTGCATACGAGTAAGACTCCTGTTGCCATTGGATCAAGTGTGCCAGCATGTCCAGCTTTTTTGACTTTTAGAATTTTTTTTACCTTATTAACAGCTTCTTGACTTGTAAAACCCTTAGGTTTATTAAGAAGTACTACTGCGTTCATAGACTCTTATTGGACCTAATCCTTTTAGTTCAAAAATTACAAGAAAACTAAACTCTGAAGTTTTTTTTCCTTGTATTTCAACAGGTCTTCTTGTCACTGAGATATTTGCACCCCAACAAGCTTGTGTATATCTTATATTTAATGAGCTGTCTCTTAATTCAGAAGATTTTGCATCATAGTTTACATTTGTTGTAAAGAATAATCTTTTTGAGAGCTTTTTGGCTACTGTAAAGGCATATGTTTTAACTCCTTCTTCTTTTTCTTGTATTTTATATTGATCCCTAAATGTAGGAGACCAAAGATAAGTAGGAGAGAGAGCTCCATCTCTTGTATATCTTTCATTAAAAGAAAAAGAGGTTGCCTCATCTGGAGAAAAGCTTATATCAATGTTAAATCTTTCAGTTCTTCTTTTTGATATATTCTGATATGTGTCAAATCCGAAGTTTATCTTCCAGAAAGAAACTCTTCCTTCAAATAAGATTGGATATAGTTTGTCCCATTCATTCTTTGCCTTAAAATCATAAACTTGAGTTACTCTTGCTTGGAAGGAAAAGTTTTTAAAGTTTAGTCTATTATATACTCCAGCCCTTAAAAGTGTTGTATCATCAATTGTTTCAGTCTCTTTTAGGATTGGAGGTTTACCATTAACTCCTATAAAGACTCCCTCCAAAAATGGCTCGATAATATGAGTAAAATTTTGTGTTTTATTGTAAAATCTCATAAAACTCTTTGCATTATAGTGAATCATCTCTCTATGAGATGTATCTTCATATGGAAATGTTTTTTCAAGATTATAAAAAGTCTCCTTCAATGTCAAGCTTTGTGTTAGTTTAACACTGTCTCCCATACTATAACTTATTTGAGGACTTATTTCCAATCTCTGACCTTTAAGTCCGTCTTCTTTGTAAAACTCAGCCAGATTGGTATTAAAGTTTATATTGAGCTGTCCAAAACTATAAGGATAAACCACATATCCCAGTTCTAACTTTACTGGTGGACTTGTAGTTCCTTGTTTTAAGTCTTTCCATCCTTGACCAAGTAAATAAAATCTTGACTGAACCGCTGCAACAGAAATCTCAGCAGAAGACTGTAGAAATCTATCATATCTTGCAGAGAGATCTTTTCCGAACTCTTTAAAGACAAATGTATTTAAGACTGACCTAATGTCTCCATATTCTCTATAAAAATCTTTTTTGTTTACATAGTTTAAATCTAAAAGCAAATCAACTCCTTTGAGTTTTTGAAGATGAACTCCCCTTAGCTCAATAAACTCTTTGTCGAGTTTTCTATCTTTAATTTGATATCCATACCACATACCCCTTGTATCAAAATCTAAATATCTGTACTCAACTCCTTTTCCTGTGCCAACTTTTGAAAAATAATCAAGATAAAATGTGGCATCTTTATTACTGTCAATTACAAGATAGTATGCAGGGCTTAGACGAAATCCGCGAGTGTTTGAGTTCCCAAATTTAAGTGGTAAGAATCCAGATTTTTTCTTATTTCCTCCCGGTCCCCAGAATATGGGAGAAAAAGCAATGGGTACATCTTTTACTTTAAAAGTGGTAATCTTTGATATTAATTTATCGTCAACAACAAGATCAACAAACTCTCCTGTAAAACACCATGGTTGCGAAGTTTCTGGTTCTGGCTCGCATGTTGAAAAAGTGGCTTTTTTAGCTTTGTATGTAATCTCATTTATTCTTTCAATTTCTGATGCCTTTATCCACATATCTTGTTTTTTTATGTGAAGAAGGGCATTTTTTAGAAGACCTGTCTTTTTATCCCTGTTGAATTTTCCTTCTTCTGCCCATACTGTAATCTCATCATCGTTATAGTAGAGATCTCCATAGGCTTCTATGTCACCGTTTTCTTCATAGTAGATTACTTTTTGTGCTTTAAGATCAAAGGTTATATCGCTCATATAAACATCACCAATTGCAATAATTTTTTTTTCCTTTTCTATGCGTTCTAAGGTTTCAGAGACTATTTCTATATCCATACCATAAGAAGCCTCAGAGAAAAAAACAAATAAAATAAAATAGAGAAAAAAGCTATATCTACGAATTTTCATAGAATCTCTCCAAGGCTTCTATATAATGTTTTTTCCCCAAGATGTTCCTTTATTTCTCCAATTAAATAAGATGAGCCTGTACATAAAAGATATGTTTCTTGATTTTTCTTACACATAGAGAAAGCATTTTTAAAAGCTTCAAAAGAACTATGAATGAACTCAAATTTTTTATTACTCATCTTTTTTAATAACTCTTCGTATGTCAAAGCTCTCTCATATTTAGGAACTGTAAAAATAAATTTATATGCATAATCTTCAAAAGCCTTTATAAACTCATTTACATCTTTGTCTTTCATAATTGCAAAAACAACTATAGGTTTTTTATCTGTAAGAGCTTTTAGTGATCTTACCAAAGACTTAGCTGCATCAGGATTATGAGCTATGTCAAAAATAACAAGAGGCTCGTAAGATACTATCTCAATTCTTCCGGGAAGGGTTACATTTTTTAGTCCCTCTCTTATAAGGTCTTCCCTCCAAGACGGATAAGCTGTCATAAAGGCTTTCAATGCTACAGATACATTTTCAAGTTGATGAAAGCCTGTAAGAGGTAAAAATAAATTTGAGTAAGTATCTGAGTTTAAGTCTTCTTCCTTTGATGGATAAAAATCAAATAAAATACCTTCAAGTTTAATAGAGTTTAATTTTCCATAGAAATCTCTACCATAAATAAAAAGCGGGGCTTTCATCTCTTCTGCCTTTTTTATTATTACTTCTTCTGCTTCTTTTTCTTGAGAAGATGAAACTACAGGAACTCCTTCCTTTATTATTCCTGCCTTTTCTTTTGAGATAGATACTAAATCTGGTCCTAAAAACTCTTGATGATCTAATCCTATCTTTGTTATTACTGATACTACCGGAGTTACTACATTTGTAGCATCAAGTCTTCCTCCCATACCTGTTTCAATCACTGCATAATCAATACTCTTTTCTCTGAAATACTCGAAAGCCATAACTGTTACATACTCAAAAAATGTAAGTTCATCGGAAAAAGGCTGAATTTTCTCAATTAAATATACAACTTCATCTTCAAGAATTTCGGAGTCATTGACAACTATCCTTTCTGTAAATCTTGTAAGATGAGGAGATGTGAAAACTCCAACACTAAACCCATGAGCTCTTAAAAGGCAGTAAACTAT
>JANXCZ010000032.1 GCA_025060075.1 Thermodesulfovibrio sp. | reverse complement strand
TGCTGTGTTTTATACTCTGAGAGTGCACCTTTTCTATAGAATCTTAGAATCATTAGTTTTTTCCTTTATAATCAATTTCGTTTCTGCTTCTGCTATTAATGAGCCATTTGTTTTTTTGATCCAAGCTTTTGCCTCAATTAGTTTTGATTTTATATGTTTTGCCTGAGCTTCTACTAATATTTTTTCTTGAGGTGCTAAAGGATTTTTAAATCTTATCTTTAGCTCCGCAGTAACTGTGTTAAATCCAAGAGAGTTTGCAGCATAAACACAGGCTTCATCAATAAGAGCAGAGATAATTCCTCCATGGATTATTCCACTGTAACCTTGATATTCATCTTCAAGAATTACTTCTGCTAAGGCTTTACCATTGCCATGATTGAATAGAACTTTTAAGCCTTTTGGATTACTCTTGCCACACACAAAACAGTACTCTTCTGTTTTCATCATTTATTCATCATATCAAGAAATTCTTTGTTGGATTTTGTTCCTTTAAGTTTACTTAGTAGAAACTCCATTGCTTCAATTGGACTGAGTGAGCTTAATACTTTTCTTAAGATCCAGACTTTATTTAAAACCTCAGGCGGTACAAGAAGTTCTTCCTTTCTTGTACCAGAGGCACCAATATCAATGCTTGGAAAGATTCTCTTGTCTGCCAGTTTTCTATCAAGATGGACTTCCATGTTGCCAGTTCCTTTAAATTCTTCAAAGATAACATCATCCATTCTGCTTCCAGTTTCTATAAGAGCTGTCGCAATTATGGTAAGAGAGCCACCTTCTTCTATGTTTCTTGCTGTACCAAAAAATCTCTTAGGCTTTTGAAGAGCTGTTGATTCAAGTCCTCCAGAAAGAACCTTTCCAGAGGCAGGTGTAATAGCATTGTATGCTCTTGCAAGTCTTGTTAAACTATCAAGAAGTATTACCACATCTCTACCTTCTTCTACAAGCCTTTTTGCTCTCTCAATTACCATCTCAGAAACCTGGCAGTGTCTTTGAGCAGGCTCATCAAATGTAGAGCTTATAATTTCAGCACCTGTAACCTGTCTACGCCAGTCAGTAACTTCCTCTGGTCTTTCATCAATAAGCAAGATTATAAGATATATTTCAGGATGATTCTTTTTTATAGCTTTTGCAATTGACTGAAGAAGCATAGTTTTTCCTGTTCTTGGAGCAGCAACAATCAAGCCTCTTTGACCTTTACCAACTGGGGTAAGTAAGTCCATTACTCTTGTTGAATAGTCTGTAGGATCATACTCAAGATTAATCTTTTCAGTAGGATAGTAAGGAGTTAAATTATCAAAAAGAGGCCTAATAATACTTTCTTCAACAGGTTTTCCATTGACTGTTTCTACTTTAAGAAGGGCAAAATATCTCTCATTTTCTTTTGGTGGTCTAATCTGACCTGTAATAAAGTCTCCAGTTCTTAAACCGAATTTTCTTATCTGTGAAGGAGAAACATAGATGTCATCTGGGCTTGGCAGATAACTATAGTCAGGACTTCTCAGAAAGCCAAATCCTTCTGGAAGAATCTCAAGCACACCAGCACCATAAACAGTTCCTATTTTTTCAATCTGACTTTGAAGGATGGCAAAAATCAGATCCTGTTTTTTCATAGAAGTAGCATTTTCAATGTTTAAAGCACTTGCCATATCCATAAGTTCTGGAATTTTCTTTTGTTTTAACTCAGAAATAGAAATTGGAATGGTATGATTTTCCATTACTTTACCTCATCTGGCTTTTTTCAAGGATTTTTTATCACATTATCAAATGTTTAATCCCTTAACGGAGGATAATGCTTACGATAAATTAAGCTTACAAAATCTGATAAATTTTGTCAATACCTCGCCTTTCCTCAAAAATAATCTATCTGAAACTATATTGTTTCCTCATAATTGACAAAAGGGACAACCATTTTTTAAACCTTTATATCTCAAAGAAAAATTTGTTTAAAAGGAGGTTATCAGAATGGTTGCCCATATTCTTGAAGTATTATACACTATGAAGGACAGAAAAGTCATCAACAAAAACGCAAAGGTATATCAAAGGGCTTCAAAGAAGATAAAATCCCAGATGATTACTGAACTTTCTTATATTTTGCATATAAATAGCCAGTCACATTGCCTTTTTATTAAGAAAAGTGCAAAATGTGCTGATAAAAAAGGTAAAGTAGTAGTTGTAGCTCAACCTACACTTAAAGAACTCTCAAAAGGGGATAGAAAAAAGTGTATGGAAACCGTGAACAGAAGGCAAAGATATGGCCACCTGCTGGTTTTGTCTCATCAAAGCACCTGTAGCTTTTATAAGAGTAAATTACCATATTATGACATTTGGTGTAAAAGAGAGGGCATTGTAGGCAGTAGTAGAGGTAAGTTATGAGAAAACATTGGCTTAAAAGATTCACAGGCTTAGAGGTTTCACGAAGTAAGATACATAAGATGGTATTGGGATAAGACAAGGATAAAGCAATAGAAAGAAGAAAAAGGCATTAAAGGCAATAGAAGAGTGCAGAGAGACAGCTCTTTTTTAAACTTCTTTTCAAAATGTTATACTAAAAAAATTTTTCTATGATTTCAAAGAAAAAAGGTTTACTCAGAAATCTTCTATTATTATCAAGTATTTCTTACATTTTATCTTTATTTCTTTTTTTATCAGGAAGCCTTAAAAATTTTGAGTTTAAAGCTTATGATTTGCTCTCACAACAGTTAAATCCTACTAAAAAATCTAATAATATTTGTCTTATTTATATTGATCAATTAAGCATAAAAGAACTCAGTAAACAAGGAATAATGTGGCCCTGGCCAAGACAAATTTATTCTCCTGTAATAGAGTATCTTTCAGAAGCAGAAGCAGTCTTTTTAGATATTTTATTTACTGAGAGTTCTTCCTATGGCATTGAAGATGACAGAATCTTTGCTGAATCAATTAAGAAATCAAAAAATGTATATCTGCCTTTTGCACTCTCAAAAGAAGAAGGAAATATTGATGAGCAATATATCAAAGAAATTGCTTATCCATCCTCAGTATACTCCAAAATTCATTATAACTCTATAATTTTTCCGATTGATGAGTTAAAAAATAATGCTCAGGGACTCGGAAATGTCAGTATTCTTCCAGATGAAGATGGTATTTACAGACGAATACCTCTTTTTTCTAAGGTTGATAAATTTATTGTTCCAAGTTTTGTAACAAGCTATTTTATCAAAAAAAATTTGTTACAAGTTAAAGATGATGCTCTCCTAATAGGCGATACAGTTATTCCACTTTATGAAGGAAGTTTACTTTTGAAATACTCAAAGGATGAATATCCCTTTTGCATATTCTCATTTTTAGAGTTACTTGATGCTTCAATTAGTAAGTCAAACTCAAATATTAAAAAAGATTTTTTTAAAGGTAAGGTAGTCTTTTTAGGACTTACAGCTGCTGGACTTTTTGACCTTAAGCCAACTCCAGTATCATCAAAAACACCAGGAGTATTTATACATGCTACCGCCTTTGAAAACATTATAAATAAAGATTTTTTAATAGTTGCACCTAAATTTATTACCTTATCAATAATGTTAATCGTATCTGTCTTTATTTCTTATGTTTTTTTAAAACAACACTCTTTAAAGATAAATATGATTGTTTTTGTATTTTCAGGAGTATTATTAATATGCACTGAAGCGATTTTATTTAAGTTATCCATATATATGCCATTTTTACCTTCTTTTGTATGTCTTATTTTAAGCTCTATTATTTCTTTGCTTTACAGTTATGCTGTTGAAGGAAGAGAAAGAAACTTTATTAAGAGAACCTTTACACAGTATATGGACAAAAAAATTGTTGATTATCTACTTGCTCATCCAGAATTTATAACTCCTGGAGGACAAAAAAAGACTGTAACAGTATTTTTTGCAGACATAGCAGGTTTCACTCCCATAGCTGAAAAACTCTCTCCGGAAAATACTGCCTTAATGCTTCATAAGGTTTTAAATTCTTTAACTGAGATTGTTATTTCAAATGCTGGTGTTGTTGATAAATATATTGGGGACTGTATCATGGCTTTCTGGGGCGCGCCTTTAAAAACAGACTCGGATGAGGTTAATGCGTGCAAAGCAGCGATACAATGTATTGAATCATTAGAGAAAATTAATGAAGAATTCTCTAAAAACGGAATGCCTTCTATAAAAATCAGAATTGGAATTCATACAGGAGAAGCAATTGTGGGTAATATCGGAAGTGACAGACTTTTTAACTATACCGTAATCGGTGACACAGTAAACATAGCTTCTCGTCTTGAGTCAACAAATAAGATATTTAATACCAAAATCATAATTAGCAAAGAAACTTATTCTAAGCTACCAGATAATTTTATCGTAAGAGAACTTGGAGATATCATTGTTAAAGGAAAAACTAAGCCTATAACCATATTTGAACTCTTGGGAGAAAGGGACAAAATACCTCCTGAAAAATTTTCTCTTGTGAATAAATATAATGAAGGATACGAACTCTATAAAGAGAAAAAATGGAATGAGGCAAAGGAAGTCTTTCAAACGATACTTAAAGATTTTCCTGAAGATGGTCCTTCTATGTTTTATCTAATGAAAATAGAAGAGATTCTAACCAAAAATACTTAAACATTGACATATACAAAATTTTTATGATAATTTTTTACATGCTGCAGTTTTTTAAAAGATGGAGAGAAAAAAGAAGATTAAAAAAAATTGGTAAACTAATAAAGGAGTTTGAAGAAACACGTGAAAATTTATTAAAAAAGGCAGAAGCACTTGAGGAGTTTGCAAATAAGAAGATAAAAGAGTTAGAATTAAAAATGAAATATATGGAAGAACAATTAGAGATCTTTGAAAAAATTATAGATTCACTTGATCCAAAGAAAAGAATTAATTAATGCGGGCGTAGCTCAGCTGGTAGAGCACAACCTTGCCAAGGTTGGGGTCGCGGGTTCGAGTCCCGTCGCCCGCTTTTTTATTGGCGACGTACCCAAGCGGCTAAGGGAGCGGTCTGCAAAACCGCCATTCGCCGGTTCGAATCCGGCCGTCGCCTTAAAATCTTCCTTTAAAAATTCTACTCAATCACCACACGATGATAAGAAATAAAATGAGACCATTAGGTGTTCATACATCAATAAAAGACAACATTATTAATTCAATTGAAGAAGCAAAATATCTTCAATGCGAAACATTTCAAATTTTTCTTCATAGTCCAAGAGTATGGCAAATCCCTGAAATTGATGAAGATACTATTGAAAAATTTAAGCAACGGATTAAAGAAAATAATCTTAATCCCCTCATTGTTCATGCCTCTTACTTGATAAATCTTATCTCTTCTAAGCCAAAAACTATTAATTCCTCAAGGTATCTTCTTAAAAAAGAAGTATTAATGTCGGATGCTCTTGGTGCTGACTATTATGTAATCCATTTAAAAGACAACAAAGAAATGGAAAAAGAAGAAATTTTTGATAAAGTAAGAGATGCCTTCAGTAAAATCGGAAAACTTCAAAAATGTAAAATTCTTATTGAAAATACAGCAAAAAGTAAAATAACAGCAAATATTTCAGATCTTTTTGATACACTTAAAAATATCAACTCTGAAAATCTTGGTGGAGTGTGTATTGATACCTGTCATTTATTTGCTGCAGGTTATGATATTTCTAAGGAAGAAGGAATTTTAAAATTTACAGAAGAAGTTAAAAAGTTTGGAGATTTTAATTTTATAAAACTCATTCATATAAATGATTCAAAAACACCTGTAGGTTCAGGCATAGACAGACATGAACATATTGGTAAGGGATATATCGGGATTGAAGGATTTAAAAATTTCCTAAAAATAGAAGAAATATCCCATCTCCCATTAATTCTTGAGACTCCCAAAAAATCTCCTCAAGATGATATAAAAAATCTTACTGTTATAAGAGAAATTCTTAAGAAGTTAGAATCATAAAGATTTCCTGATATCTTTCAGCAGTCTTATTAACTATATCCTCAGGTAGTTGCGGTGCTGGTGGTTTCTTATCCCATTTTATTGAGATAAGATAGTCTCTTACAATTTGTTTATCATAGCTGTCTTGAGGATATCCTGGCTTATAGTTTTTCGCTGACCAAAAACGAGAAGAATCAGGAGTTAATAATTCATCAATTAGGATAAGATTTCCATTATAGAATCCAAACTCCATTTTAGTGTCAGCAATTATAATTCCCTTTTTTTCAGCAATCTCTGCAGCTTTTTTATAGATTAATAAAGAGATTTCTTTGACCTTATTAGCAGTCTCTTCACCAAGAATCTTAACAGTTTCTTCAAAACTTATGTTTACATCATGTCCTTTTTCCGCCTTTGTACTTGGCGTAAATACAGGCTCTGGCAGTTTAGCAGATTCAACAAGTCCCTCAGGAAGCTTTATTCCACAAACCATCCCTGTTTTTTGATAGTCCTTCCATCCTGAACCACTTAAATATCCGCGAACAATGCATTCAACAGGAAGAGGCTTAGCTTTCTTTACAAGCATGCTCCTTCCTTCAAGAATTTCTCTATATTTAGGTAAAGGCTCTGGAAAATCTTCCACATTTGCTGAAACAACATGATTGTCAATAATGTCCTTTACTTTGTCAAACCAAAATAGAGATATTTGAGTTAAAACCTTTCCCTTTCCCGGAATCCCTGTAGGCAAAACAACATCAAAGGCAGAAACTCTGTCTGTTGCCACAATAAGTAAGTAATCTTGAACTTCATAGATGTCTCTTACCTTACCTCTTTTTAAAAACTTTACCCCTTCAAGATTTGTCTCAAGAACTACATTGCTCATATCGTTTCCCCCTTTAAATTATTAGTAAATTTATTCCATGACCTAATTTTAAGGAATTCTCAATTGCTTTTCTTACAAAATCCTTAGATGCCTTAAACGCCTCAAATGGATTGTAGTTTTTGCATAAAAAGGAAACAAAGGCTGAAGAAAAAGCACATCCTGTTCCATGAAACTCTCCAGGAATTTTTTCTCCTTCTAGTTTATGAAATACTCTTCCATCATAAAATACATCAACTGCTTTTTTGTCAAAATGTCCACCTTTAATTATAACAGACCGGGTTCCCATCTGATAAACTATTTTTGAAGCTTCATACATACCTTCAAAATCCCTAATTTTCAATCCTGTAAGCATTTCTGCTTCAGGAATGTTTGCTGTAACAGCAATTGAAAGAGGAATAAGTTCTTCTTTAAGAACTTCAAATGCATCATCTTCTATTAGCTTAGCTCCAAGTGTAGAAGTGATAACAGGATCAATTACAAGATTTTTTATATTGAATTTTTTAATGTTTTCAATAATACATTGAAAAGCTTCTTTGCTGTAAATCATTCCTGTTTTGGCTGCATAAGGTTTTAAATCTTTTAAAAGGGTTTTAAATTGACTATTTATTGCCTGTTCTGTTAAAGGAAAAACTGATGAAAACTCTATTGTGCTTTGAGAGGTAATGGCAGTAATAATCGTTAATCCATAAACTCCTAAAGCGTGAAAAACCTTTAAATCCATCTGGATCCCAGCTCCAGCTGTAGGATCAGATGCTCCTATGGTTAAGGCTAATTTCATCTTTTTTCAATGTTTTTTATTAATTCAGCTCCATAGATAAATACTGCCCAACCATAAAAAAGCCACATAAGAAGTGCAAGAAATGTTGATACAGAACCATAAAGAGTGTTTATCTTGATTATTTTTAAAACATAAAAAGCAAAAACATATTTTGCTATTTCAATTAATATTGTTGTAATTAGAGCTCCTATTAAGATTGCATTAAGCCTAATCTTTTTATTGGGTAGAATTTTATAAAGTAAAACTACAATAATAAACATCAATCCAAAGGGAAGAATATGCTGTAGAAAAAATCCTAATAGAATGCTTAGCTCGGAAAATATCTTAGGTTGAAAAAACTTTATAATATATGTCAATCCAAAAGATGCGGCTACTGTAATTGTTATAAGAATTATAACAAAAAATGACATAAAAATTGAGATTATAAAATGTCTCTTATTTGAGGTTTTAAAAATTTTGTTTAATGAAAACTCAATTGCCGTAAAAAGTTGCAAGGAAAAAACTCCATAAAGAAGAAGTGAAATACTACTTACTTCCTTTGCTGCTAAAATCTTTCTAAGTTCTTTAATCATCTGCATTTCTACTGCGGGGAAAAAGGTTATTAATTTTGAGTATACAAATTTTACAACTCTTTCCTCCTGAAGAACATTAACTAAGATATTGACAATAAAAATACTAAGAGGAATAATTGATAAAATTGAAAAAAAAGCAAGTGAAGCACTTAAAAAAACTCCTTCATCATTATAAAAATCTCTAAAACTTATAACAAGAGCTTTTGGAATCTTTATTATCATCTAAGCAATCTTTCTGCATTAAGATAAAATATTTTTTCCATGAGTTCTTTCGGAAGTCCAAGTTTTTTAAGATTCTCTATCTCTCTGCCTTGATCTGCCCATGGAGAGTCAGTTCCAAAAAGAATGTAATCTGACGGATGTTTAAGAATTAAGTCCTTTATTTTTTCATCTTTTAACCAACCAAAGGAAAATGATATCTCTATAAAGATATTTTTGCCAATCATTAAATTTTCTACTTCATTCCATTGTCTCCATGCACCAAGATGTGTTGAGATAAATTTAAGCTCTGGAAACTTATTTATAACATTTATTATTCTTTGAGGAGAAGCAATATCCCACTCGGGAAAGGCTATATCATAACCACAATGCATAACTATAAACAAGTCATTCTCAACCAATGCTTCATATATAGGATAAAGTTTCTCTTCATCAATTGAAAAATTTTGATAAAATGGATGCATCTTTATTCCATAAAAACCAAATTTCTTAATTAATTTAATACGTTCTTTTAGTTCTTTATCATCAGGATGAACCGATGGCAAAGGAATAATTCTTTCAGAGCGAATCTTATCGCACCATCTTAAAATTGAATTAAACTGTTCTGGCTTTGTAGCAATGTTACATAAAACAGATTTTTCAATACCATTTTTATCCATTGAACTAAGAAGGCTGTCAAGTCTTCCATTAAGAAAGGCTTTGATTTGACTTTTCTCTTCCAGTTTACTTATTGCTTTTTCTGCAATCTCATCTGGAAATGCATGAGTATGAAAATCCACTATTTGCATAAACCATATTTTATCCATAAAAAGTTCAATTTATCAATTTTTGTTCTATTTCTAACTACTTTTTTGTTATTATTTAAATAATTCTACCCAAATGAGGTGTGATTATGGATTTGTCTTCTTTGATTCAAAAAAATAACACTAAAATAGTTTTTATAATTCTTGATGGAGTTGGTGGACTTCCTATTGATGGAAAGACAGAGCTTGAAAGAGCTAATAAACCAAACCTTGACAGCCTTGCAAGAGTCTCAGCCTGTGGACTACATATTCCCGTAGATTATGGAATTACACCTGGAAGTGGACCAGGACATTTTGGAGTCTTCGGATATGATCCTCTTAAGTATGAGATTGGTAGAGGTGTTCTTGAAGCATTAGGAGTTGATATAGAACTTCAAAAAACTGATGTTGCTATAAGATGTAACTATGCCACAAAAAAGGATGGTTTAATAGTTGACAGAAGAGCAGGAAGAATATCAACAGAAAAAAATATAGAGCTAACAAAGAGGCTTTCAGAAAATATAGATGAGATTGACGGAGTAAAGATTATTCTAAAACCAGGTAAAGAACATAGATTTTGTCTTGTTATGAGATTTAAAAAGGAAATCACTGAAAAACACGCAATGGTAAAGGATACAGATCCACAAAAAGAAGGAAAACCACCATTTGAACCAACTCCTTTAAATGAGGAATCATTAGAAGTTTCTGAAATAGCTAAAAAATTTATTAGAAAAGCTGAAGAAATCTTAAAAAACGAAGAAAAAGCCAACTACGTTCTTTTGAGAGGATTTTCTGCTTTGCCAGATATACCTTCTTTTGAACAAAAATACGGTCTTAAAGCTTGTTCAATAGCAGTATATCCAATGTATCGTGGCATTACAAAACTTCTTGGTATGGATACCATTCCTGTACAAGGAGATATCAAAGAAGAAGTAGAGATACTTAAAAAAGTTTACAAGGACTATGACTTTATTTTTCTTCATGTAAAGAAAATTGACTCCTTTGGAGAGGATGGAAACTTTGAAGGTAAAGTAAAGAAAATTGAAGAGTTTGATAGTTTTTTACCGGAAATTCTTTCACTAAATCCTGATGCACTTGTTATTACAGGAGATCATAGCACTCCGTGTCTTCTTAAAACACATAGCTGGCATCCTGTTCCATTGCTTATTAAATCACCATATGTTCTTGGAGGCACAGTAAACTCTTTCACAGAAAGAGAGTGTCTTAAAGGAGAAATTGGAATAATTCGCTCTGTATCAATTATGCCTCTTGTTCTTGCAAATACTCTTAGATTGAGGAAGTTTGGAGCATGATTGACAGTCATTGCCATCTTGAAATGTTTAAAGAAGAAATTCCAAAAATACTGAAAAATGCTAATGATGTAGGAGTAAGTACTATTGTTACAATTGGTTCAGATATTGAAAGTATTAAAGAAGCTATAAAGATAGCTGAGCAGTATCCAATGGTTTATGCAACTGTTGGTATTCATCCTCATGATGCAAAAGAACTAAATAGTGATGTAATAAAAAAGCTTTTTGAATTAAGTAGACATCCCAAGGTAGTAGCGATAGGAGAAATAGGTCTTGACTATTACTATAAAAACTCACCAAAGGAAGTTCAACGTGAAGCTTTTGTTCTTCAGCTTAACCTTGCCCGTGAGTTAGGACTTCCTGTAGTTATTCATTCAAGAGAAGCCTTTGAGGACACAATAAACATATTAAAAGAGCACAATATTAGTAAAGGTGTAATGCATTGCTTTAGCGGAAATGTATCACAAGCAAAAAAAGCCATTGATCTTGGCTTTTTTATATCAATATCTGGAGTTGTTACATTCAAAAACGCGAAAAGTATTAAAGAAGTCGCAAAATTTGTTCCAGATGATTATTTAATGATAGAGACAGATGCTCCCTATCTTTCTCCTGAGCCAATGAGAGGTAAAAGAAATGAACCAGCCTTTTTAATTTACACCGCTAAGGCTTTAGCAGAATTGAGAGGGATAACTTTTGAGGATGTTGATAGAATAACTACTTTGAATGCAAAAAGACTTTTTCATATAGGAGATCTTCCAAAGGGTGAGATTGTTTATAAAATTAGAGATACTCTCTATTTAAACATAACGAATAGATGCACAAATATATGTAAATTCTGTATCAGATTTCACACTGACTATGTTAAAGGTCACAATTTGAGACTTGAAAGAGAGCCATCCGCGGAAGAGTTAATAGAAGCCATTGAAGATCCTAAGAAGTACAAAGAGATTGTATTTTGTGGTTATGGAGAACCATTTTTAAGACTTGATTTAATTAAAGAAGTTGCAAAATGGATAAAGGAACATGGTGGTAAAGTAAGAATAAATACAAATGGACATGGAAATATAATTCATGGAAGAAAAATTCTACCAGAACTTGTAGGACTAATTGACTCAGTCTCAATAAGTCTTAATGCTCATGACACTGAAACCTATAACAAAATATGCAATCCTGTTTTACCAAATGCCTATGAAGAAGTCATAGAGTTTATAAAAGATGCTAAAAAATATATTCCACAAGTGCAGATTACTGTTGTAAATCTTAAGGAAGTTGATATTAAAAAATGCGAAGATATTGCAAACTCATTAGGCGTTAAACTTAAGATAAGATATCTTAATGAGGTTGGATAGATGTTTGAGATCATAAAAAAAGATTTCTTAGAAGGACTTAAAAATTTCAAATTTTGGGCTTCAGTAATATCAGAAAGGATTAAAATTGAGATAAATGTTCTAAAACTAATAAAAGAAATAAATCAACTTAATTTAAGAAGAGATGAACTTCTTAAATCTATTGGAAAAGAAGTATTAGACTCATGGGACCGAGATTTAGAAATTAAAGAGAACGGAAAAATAATAAGTTTAATAAGACAGATAAGAGAGCTTGAAACTCAATTAGAAAGTGAAAAGAAAAAGCTTAGAGAACTTGAGGACATGAGTCAGTGGAAGTTTTAATATTTTTTGTCTTTGGTTTAATCCTTGGTTCCTTTCTTAATGTTTGTATTTATAGAATGCCAAGAAAAATTTCAATAATTAAGCCTTATTCATTTTGTCCCGATTGTAGAAATTCAATAAAAATATGGCACAATATTCCGGTTTTAAGTTATATAGCACTTAAAGGTAAGTGTGCCTACTGTGGAGCAAAAATTTCTCTTAGATATCCATTAGTTGAAATACTAAATGGAGTTCTTTATGTTTTTGCATATCTAAAATTCGGTTTGACTCCATATATTTTATTCATTCTAATTCTTATCTCAACCATTATAGTAATTTCTTTTATTGATCTTGAATTTCAAATTATTCCTGATCAGCTCTCCATACCTTTGATTTTTTTAGGTTTCATTTTATCTTTTCTTTCGCATAACTATGAAGTTATTGTATCGGATTTTAAACAGTCTTTAATTGGTATATTAGTTGGTGGTGGAAGTCTTCTTGCTATTTCAATCATAAGCAAAGGAGGTATGGGAGGAGGAGATATAAAACTAAATGCGGCATTTGGAGCATTTCTTGGCTGGAAAGCATCTTTGCTTACAATTTTTATAGGAAGTCTAATAGGAGCAATAGTTGGTATAGTAGTCTTTAAAAAAACAGGAAATCGCAAGCTTCCCTTTGGACCTTTTCTTTCAATCGGTGCTTTAGTATGCTTGTTCTTCGGTGAAAAAATATTAAGTTGGTATTTTGGTTAAAAACTATCTTATATATGCCTCAGTTACATAAAATCTAACCATTCTATGAGTATTGAAGTAGTATGCATTCATTGCTATTGCATTTTTCATTATTTTTATCCATATACGACGATTTTCATAAAATAAAGGCAAAATTTCATTTGAAAGTTTATGATATAAGTCCTCAGCATCCCTTTTGGGATCAGATGTTTCTTCAAGAGTTCCAATAGCCCAGCCCGTGTATCCTTCAACCCAACCTTCTATCCACCATCCATCAAGAACGCTTAAATTAGGAACTCCATTGTGAGCTGCCTTCATTCCGGATGTACCTGATGCTTCATAAGGCTTCTGAGGAGTATTTAGCCAGATATCAACTCCAGCGACAAGTTTCTTAGCCATAGCCATGTCATAGTTGGGCAAATAAACTATTTTAACCTTATTTTTTAGTTTTTCTTTAGCCTCAAAGATCTTTTGAATTAGTTCTTTCCCGCCTTCATCTCTTGGATGAGCTTTACCAGCATATATTATTTGAATTCTTCCCTCTCCTATCATCGCAAGCCTTTCAATATCTGAAATCAATAAATCTGCCCTCTTATAAGGAGTAGCTCTTCTTGCAAACCCTATTGTAAATGTGTCATAACTGAGATTAGCACCTGTTAATCTATTTACAAAATCTATCAAATGTTTTTTTGCTTGCATATGGGCATCCCATAGTTCATTTCCAGGGATTCTCCATGCTCTTACAAATATCTCAGGTTCATTTGCCCATCCCGGTAAGTATTTATTATAAAGAGCTTTAAGAGGCTCCGAGACCCATGTATAGGAGTGTACTCCATTTGTTATAGCATGTATCTCATATCCAGGAAACATTTTTTCAGAAACTTCTTCATGTTTTTTAGAGACTCCATTAATAAATTCACTTAAATTAAATCCAAGTAGAGTCATATTTAAAACTTCTTCTCCTGCAAGCTTTTTTAAGAGTCCTATTGGTACTATATCTCCAGCTATCCTTTGGAAAATGTCATAAGGAAACTTATCATGTCCTGCCTCAACAGGAGTGTGAGTTGTAAAAACGCACAAATTTCTTACTTTTTCAATATCCCATACAAGTTCTTCAGACCAAACCTCCTCAATTGGTCTCTTGAATCTTTGAAGAAGTTCAAGAGTTAAAAAACTTGAATGTCCCTCATTCATATGGTATTTTTTAATTTCAAAACCAAGTTCATCGAGAATTCTTATACCTCCAATGCCAAGAACAATCTCTTGCTTGATACGATACTCTAAATCTCCTCCATAAAGATAGTGAGTTATAGTTCTATACTGAGGCTCATTTTCTGGAATATCTGTATCAAGAAACAAAACAGGAACTTTTCCTCCGGTTGTACTTTCTATAACATAAAGCCATGCAGTCACATAAACAGATTTATTTTCTATCTTTACCTCAACCATGACATCAAGTTTATGTAGGTATTTTTCAATATCCCAAGGATCAGGATGTTCAATCTGTCTTCCAAATGGATCAAGTTGTTGTTTGAAATATCCCATTCTATGAATCAATGTAACTCCAACCATTGGAATTCTTAAGTCAGCTGCTGATTTTAAAGTATCTCCAGCTAAAATTCCAAGTCCACCACTGTATGTATGCATCTCTGGTATTATTCCTATTTCCATTGAAAAATATGCAATTCTTGGTTCTTTGATAAACTCACTTATGACCATACCGGTTCCCTCTCTATTTTTTTGAATAATTCATCAATTGCCTTTATACCTTTATTTCCAATATCAAAGGTAAATTCATTTACATAGCATTCAATATGTGACTTTATAACATCTTCATCAAGCTCTTGAGAGTATTTTTTAATAAAATTCATTGCATCATCAAAATGAGAATAGGAGTATTGGAGACTTTCTCTTATAATTTTTTCAAGTGTACTTTTTATGTTCAATGCTTTTTTATATATGATTAGCCCAAGAGGAATCGGCAAAGAAGTCTCTGCAATCCAGAATTTTCCCAGATCCTCCACTAAATAAACTCCTTTTGAAGAGTATATAAATCTTCCTTCATGAATAACAACTCCTATGTCTGCTTCTTCATTAACTACTCTATCAATAATTTCATAGAAGGGCATAAAATTGACTATATATTTTTTTTCAGAGAAGAATTTTTTCCAGTAGAACCACATAAGAGCAGAGGCAGTTGTAAGTCTACCTGGTAAAGCAATTCTTAAAGTGGTAAGACTCTTAAGTCTTTCTAAATTGTTTGTTATTGCTACTGGTCCATGCTCTGATAAAGCTCCACCTGATGACAACATGGAGTAATTATTTTGAAGATAATAGAACGCATGTGATGAAACCTTTGATATATCAAGAGCATTTTTCATACATAGATTGTTTAAAGTTTCCACATCCTCAATAATAAAATCAAAAATCAAGCCAAATGTATTTATTCTCTTTTCTATTAATCCGAAGAAGATAAATATATCATTAGGGCATGGAGATATTCCAAACTTTAGCATAAAATTAATTTTACCAGATATTGCAACATTTATGGAAACTATGTTATTTTTAAAAATTAGTATTAAAATTCTACCCAAAAATATCAGGAGGTAAAGAAAGTTGGCAACAAAAAGATCAACCGTAAAGAAAAGAAGTAAGTCAGTTTTAAAAAGAATAAGACAGAATGCAAAAAGAAGATTAAGAAATCAGGCATGGAAAACAAGAATAAAAACATCCATAAAGAAAGTCGAAGAAGCCCTTGCCCAAAATAACAAAGAGGCAATCCAAAAACTATTAAATGAAGCAATCAAAATAATAAACAAAGCGGCATCAAAAGGCGTTATTCATAAGAATAAAGCATCAAGAAAGATATCAAGATTGATGAAAAAAGTCAATGCTGCCTTGATATCCGCAAATACTACGAATTAATTATATTTAATTAAACTACGGTAAAATATCCTCTTTTCCATGGATGATCCGCTAATGGAGTATATCTTCTTTGGCTTTTCACTTCCCTCAGCATTAATCCTTAAATTCTTTGAATGCTTTTTCTTTTACTTTCTAATCCAGTTATCTCCTTCAATCAATATTCTTCTTATACTCTCATTAAAAGTCCTTTAAATCCTTAAGTGAGAAATCTCTTTTTTATCCTTAAAAGTCTGCCTGTAACTTAGTTCTAGAAGCTTTTGAGCTTGCTTAAGGCTTAAACTGCCTGAACTCTTCCTCCGTAAAAATATATATTTTCCTCTCATTAAGCCACCTTCTTTTAGAGTTAAACTCTAAAAGAAGGCTAACATATATGTGATATTTTTCTTTAGTAATTACGTGTGACATTTTAATATAGTAACCACATGAGGAAAGGTGGTAAATTGAAAAAATCCCTTAAATTTGATAACATTTTCAATAATGTTCAAGGAAGGTTCAATAATAGAAGGACCTTTTTGGCCCGAGCCTGTAGAGGTTAAGCGTATTCAAGAAAGAAGTGTGGGCATTCACATTATTGGCTCAACACTTTATTCAAAAAATCACATTGACCAGATAATTCCCCA
>JANXCZ010000071.1 GCA_025060075.1 Thermodesulfovibrio sp. | reverse complement strand
CTAAGGCTGCCTCAATAAATTTCTTCTTCATCAACTTCATCTGTTGTTCTAACTCATCCCAAAAGGATTCATAAAAATTTCTCTTGAATTCTTTCCATAAATCTGTTACTGTTAAATTAGTTAAAGCTTTCTCAGGCATGGATGTATTCCTCCTTTGTTTTTAATTTCTTTTCTAAATTATTTAATTCAATGAAGGATACACTTTTTTTCTTGGTATTTCAATTTTACACATAAAAAAATTTTACACTACCTTTTTCTTATCTTAATTGACTAAACTTTAGATGTCATGTTATTTTATCTAAACCTTAAGGGAGGTGTAATCATGAAAAGGGAGATAAAAAGAACATCTGATAAGGCAGGATTGGTTGAGCTAATTGAAAAAAAATTGGCTGAATTAAGGAATGGCTATATAGAGATTGATGATCTTAAGGTTATCCTTCCTGATTCTTTTGAGGTTGAGTTAGAGTATGAAGAAGAACACAAGGATGATAAAACTAAGTATAAGGTAGAAATTGAGATAGAATGGACAAAGTAAAAATTAAACCGTTCCACTTTATAAAAGATAACGTCTTTTTAGCAGAATAAAGGGAAGAGGAATAAGTACAATTAGATAAACAATAACAATAGTTAAATCATAAATAAAATTTTGCGTAATTTTTCCATATGAAAATGCTCTTGAGATATTTACAAGATGCATTAAAGGATTAATCTGAGATAGCTTAACTACCACATCAGGCATATCTTCAACAGGGAAAAAAATTCCGGAGAATAAAAAAATAGGAGTCAAAACAAGAGTATAAAAGTAGTTAAATGAATCAATTCCAGGAACTATAGCTGTAGCAATTAATGATAAACTCGCAAATATTAATCCACACAGGATAATTAAAGGAATAAGAAAAATAGCAAAATAAGATTTTATGAGTCCAAATAGTGAAATAACGAGAATTATTATGGTTCCATAGATAAGGCTTTTTGTTGTCCCCCATAGAAGTTCTCCAAGTACAAGCTCATTAAAACTTATTGGTGTAGCCAAGACTGCATCAAATGTTTTTTGATAGACCATTCTAACATATGTTCCGTAAGTACATTCATAACAGGCAGCAAACATGGCTGAAGACATAACAATTCCAGGAGCTATAAACTCAATATACGTCATTCCCATTATTTCTTCTATAAAGCCTCCAAGGCCATAACCAAGAGCAACTAAATAAAGCATAGGTTCAAAAAAGTTAAGTGTAAGACTTGAACGATAAAGTTTTTTGTAAACTGTTGCATTTCTTTGCCAAACTCTAAATGCTCTTTTAAAGTTCATTTTTATCCCTCTGTCATATTTAAGTAGACATGTTCAAGATTTCCACCGAACTTATCTGAAAGATTCTTAGGAGTATCAATAACTAATATTTTACCTTTATCCATAATAGCAAGCCTGTCACAGAGTTTTTCAGCTTCTTCCATATAATGAGTAGTAAGAATAAGAGTCTTTCCAGAGTGTTTTAGAAATTCAATTTTATCCCATATCTGTCTTCTACTACGTGGGTCAAGCCCTGTTGTAGGTTCATCAAGAATTATTATATCTGGATCATTTATTAATCCCCTTGCAAATATAAGTTTTCTTTGCATTCCTCCTGAAAGTTTTCTAACATTGATATTGCTCCATTCTTCAAGTTTTATAAATTTAAGAAGTTCCATAGCTCTTCTAGTGGCTTCTTTCTTAGGTATGTCAAAGTATCTTGCATAGACAATTAAATTCTCAAGGACACTAAGATCAGGATCAAGGTTGTTGTCCTGTGGAATAACTCCAATTCTTTTTTTAATTTGAGGTAGATTTTTATCATTTAGTTTTATATCAAATATTTTTATTTCTCCTTCAGATGGAAAAATAAATCCATAAATCATTCCCATCAGTGTTGTTTTTCCAGCCCCATTGGGACCAAGAAATCCAAAACATTCACCTTCTTTTATCTCAAAACTGACTGAATCAAGAGCTTTAAAATTTTTGTAGTATTTTGTTAAATTTTTTCCCACTACTATACTCACAATTTTTAGTATAATATTTTTATGAAGCTTGCTAAAATATTAATACTTTTTTCATTAGTTATTTTGCCATTAAATCTTAAGGCAGAAGTCTCTATTAAGCAGTGTAAAGAAGCAGATATTAGCGGAACATTTACCTTAATTATTTATTCAAATTCATTTATAAATGATCCTGAAACATTTATAATTCTTGACAGAGCTGATGATAAAACTAAGATAGTTCCCTATGCACCAGCCTTTAAATACAGAATAATTGAAAAACTAAATGAAAAAGAAGCCATAAAAATTGTAAATGAGATTTTGAGAAACTCGGCATTTGTTAGTTCAATAAAATGTTCTGCTATAGAAGATAAAGAAAAAATTGTAGGTTATGAGCTAAAACCCATATACTTTCCTTGGATATTTGGAATTTTAGAAGCAGTTGAAACTGTTTATAAAAAGGAAGATGATTCAGTTATTGTTTTTATAAGACTTGATCCAAGAGTAGAAAAACAGCTAAACTCAGGAGGAGATTCAAATAAAGAAGATTAAGTTCTAATAAACTCGCCACTTTTACCTCCTGCTTTATAAATGAGCTTTATCTCTCCAACTGTCATCTCTTTATCAACAGCTTTGCACATATCATATACTGTAAGAGCAGCTAAGGAGGTTGCAACCATTGCTTCCATTTCAACTCCTGTTTGGGCTGTTGTTTTTACAGTAGTTTTTATTTTTACCTGAGAGTTTTCTTCATCTGGTTCAAAATCAATCTCAACAGATGTAATTGGAAGAGGATGACAAAGTGGAATAAGATAGGGAGTCATCTTAGCAGCCATAATTCCGGCAAGACGGGCAACCTGAAAAACATCACCTTTTGCAATCTCTTTATTTAAAATCATTTTCAAAGTTTCTGGCTTCATTCTCACAATACCTTCAGTAATAGCAACTCTCTCTGTTACAGGTTTGCCTGTAATATCAACCATTCTTGCCTGTCCTTTTTCATCAAAATGCGTAAACATTTTTCTTAAAACCTCCTTAAAAAACCAAATAAGATTTACCTTTCTTGTTCTGTTGGTCTTATAAGTAGTTCATTAACAGAAACATACTCAGGTTGAGTTAAAGCATAGTATACTGCTTCTGCAACATCTTCAGCTTTTAGAGCCTTCATTGCAGTTCTACTTCTTATCCATTCTTCAGGCATATTTTCTCCCCATTGAGTGGCTACCACTCCTGGCTCTATTACTGTAACACGAATATTGTATTTTATTAACTCTTTACGGATTGATTCAGAAAATCCTATAACTGCCCATTTTGTTGCACAGTAGACTGACCATCCTGGAATACCAACTCTTCCAGCTACTGAAGAAATATTAACAATATGCCCACTTCTCTGAGGAATCATCATCTTTACAGCTAAATGGGTACAGTGAATAAGTCCCGTAAGATTTAAGTCAATAACTTCTTTCCATTCTTTTACTGAACCGTTCTCAATGTAGTTAAATATTCCTCTTGCAGCGTTATTAATTAAAATATCAACTCTGCCAAAATGTGACTTTAAGGATTCAAAGGCTTTTTCAACTTCTTCACTTTTTGAAATATCTGTAGGTATGCTTAAAACATTTACGCCAAACTGTTCCTTAATTTCTTTAGCAATACTATTGAGAAGTTCCCCGGATCTTGCTAAAAGAGCAAGTTCAACTCCATTTTCTGCAAGCTTTTGAGCAGTTGCTAATCCTATTCCCTTTGATGCACCAGTTATAACTGCAACTTTTCCTTTAATGGACTGCATCTTTTGTACCTCCTTTTCTTTTATAAATTGGCTTACGGAAAAATAAAATAGTTACGATCATTGAAATCATTGAGATACTTAAAATCCAAAAGGTATCATTAAAAGCTATTGCCTGAGCCTGTCTTAAAAGTTCTTTATATAATAAATTTTCTGATGGTATAAAGCTTCTTATAGATAAATATTCATTTAGTCTTTCAATTGTACTTTGATAAAGAATATCATAGGGAGTGAGATTTTCTACAAGCCTTGACTGATGAAACTGTGCCCTCTGAGATACTATAGTTGTAACTATAGCGGTTCCAACAGAACCTCCAATGTTTCTTATAACAGCACTTAATGGAGTGGCATCTTGCATTTTCTCCTTAGGAATATATGCTACAGTCATTGATGCTAAAGGAGTTAAAACAAAAGCCATACCGAGAGCTAAAACAGCTCTGGGATAGACAAAATCCCAGAATCCTGCTTGAAGATTAAATAGACTCATAAGATATGTTGAGTATCCACATGTTATGATTCCAAAGGCAAGAGGAATTTTGGGATTTATTCTATCAACTATTTTGCCACTTATAGGAAAGGCTATAAATTGGACAATTCCAGCAGGACCAAGAACTAATCCTGCTAAAAATGCTGTGTATCCCATCAAATTTTGAAGATATATTGGTAAAAGGATAATGCTTCCAAAAAGATTTATAAATGTAAAAAACATTACAAGATTACCTAAGAAGAAGTTTTTATCTTTAAAAAGTCTGAGATTTACAACTGGATGTTCTGCTTTTTTTAGTTCCCACCAAATAAGAAACGCAAGACTTACAATGCTTACTATAAAGAGAGTGACTATAAAGTTTGACTCAAACCAGTCTTCTCTTTCACCTCTGTCAAGCATTAGTTGAAGACATCCAATACCCAAGGTTAAAAAGATCATACCTGGATAATCAATTTTTAGTTTTTCTCTTTTAAGATATGGAGGATCCTCTATAAGAAGATATGTCATCAAAATAGATATAATACCAATTGGAATGTTTATATAGTATATCCATCTCCAAGAAAAGTTATCTGAAATCCATCCACCAACCATTGGACCAAGTATAGGTGCCATAATTATTCCCATTCCGTATATTGCCATGGCTGTACCGTACTTTTCCTTTGGAAATATCTCTAAAAGTATGCTCTGACTTAAAGGTTGTAGCCCCCCTCCACCAATTCCTTGAAGAACTCTAAAAAATATTAAAGATTGAATATTCCAAGCTATTCCACATAGAAATGAGGAGATTGTAAAAACTGTGATAGAAAAAATTAAATAGTTTTTTCTTCCAAAGATTTTGCTTAACCATCCAGTCATTGGAATTACTATAGCGTTTGAAACAAGATAAGAGGTAATAATCCATGTTGATTCATCAACTCCTGCTGAGAGGCTTCCCTGAATGTGTCTTAATGCAACATTATTTATGGTTGTATCAAGAATCTCAATAAAGGTAGGAAGCATTACAGTTAAAACAATCCAAAATCTCTTCATTTGAATATTATAAAATTTTTACTCAGCTCTTGGATGATGTTTAAGATACTCTTTGAGAAGTCTGTCCATTGATACTTTGGTATATATCTGAGTTGTAGATATATCGCTATGACCGAGCATTTTTTGTAAAGACCTTAAATCTGCTCCACCTTCAAGTAGATGAGTTGCAAAACTGTGTCTTATCATATGAGGAGTTACACTGACACCTGCTATTTTCCCAATTGATTTTATATTCTGCCAGAATCTTTGTCTTGTCATTGGTTTTCCACGATTGTTTAAAAAAACATAATCAGAAGATTTTTTCTTAAGGAGCTTTGGTCTTAGTTGAGTTAAATAGGTTTTAAGCTTTTCTAAAGAACGTTGAGCTACAGGAACAACTCTCTCTTTTTCTGCTTTGCCCTTAACTCTTATAAATCCTGCTTCAAAGTTGATATCACCTAATCTTAGTCTTACAAGTTCACTAACTCTTAATCCTGATGCATACATTAATTCAAGCATAGCAATGTCTCTTAAGTAATACTTACTCTTAAGCATTACAGAAAGTAGCTTTTTTACCTCATCAATATCTAAAGCCTTTGGAAGCCTAAGCCAAAGCTTTGGTGCCTTAAGTCCTTCTGTGGGATCATGCTTAATAATACCATCAAGAATCATAAATCTAAAAAACTGCTTTATAGATGATAAAATTCTTGCAATAGATGTAGTGGCGTAAGCTTTTTCCTTTAAATATAAAAGATAATGAACAATATCATTCTTTTTACAATCTGAAAGCATTATGTTTTTTTCATTAAGCCATCTAAGAAAATTTTTTAGATCATTTTCGTATGATTTAACCGTATTTATAGAAAGAGCCTTTTCAGTAAAAAGGTAATTAATAAACTTTTTGAGAATCTCTGTCTTTTGCATTATTTATGAACTCTTCAATCCCTACATGGGAACGTAGCATATTGTAGAAGATTTTTGCGAGATGAAAGAGATTTTCTGTGTCTGCTTTATTATAAGAAATTAAAAGTTCAAGACTTTCGGTGCTTCCATTTAAGTAAGCTTTCCAAAGTTTTATAGCATCATAACCATTAAGTCCTCTCAGTTCTTCTTGTCTTTCAATTAAAAACATTGTTTCAAGTTTTTTAAGTCCACCTTGAATTCCGAGTCTTTTACTTGCAAAAAAAAGATCAAAATGTGGAATATGCTCAATTCTTAGATTAGGAAACTCTTTCTTTAAAAAGGGAATATCAAAAACTGTTCCATAAAAGGTAATTATATATTTATACTCATCAAAAACTTCTTGTAAAGTTTCCTCTGTCAGATTTTCTCCTTTAATGAGACATTTATAACCATCTATAGAATACAAACCAACCAGTGTAACATAACCGCCTTTTTCATGATTCAAGCCGTTTGTTTCTATATCCAGACATACAGTGTGGGCTAAAAACTCATTAAATAATCTCCAGTGTTCTCTTTTTTTTAGATTTTTTGCAAAAAAATCACAATCCTTATTCTCTAAAGCTTCATAAGCTTTATATAGAAAATCATCATATATTGTCTTTCTTTCAAAGTCTATATCTAAGACTTCTTTGCACTGAAAGAAGTCATCCCATGTGAGAATTCCTTCTTTCCAAAGTTTCTTTTCCCTTTTTTCTCCAATTCCATCAAGCATTAAAAATGTATTTTTTATCATGACATCATTATTATATTAAGCTTAAAAAAATTTAGACAAGTACAAAAATTTTTGGCACTTGAATATTGATTGAAAATTTGAAATAATAGTTTATCCAAACCTTAAAAGGGAGGTGATTGGGTGTATAAGCTAAGAAAACTTATAAAAAAATTTTTTTCTCCTGTAACTATAATGTTTGTTCCGCATGGAAGAACTAAAGTTTATGGAATAAAAATTCCCTTTTTTTTAATATGTTTTTTCATTTGCTGTTGGCTTATTTTCAATATTTATGTCTTTTCTATTGCTGTCAATACTGTTGAGTACTACCAAATGAAAAAGCAGTTTTTGTTTGTAATGAATAAGTTTAATGAACTCAAATCTACGATTGTTTCTCTAAAGCATGCAGAAGCGGAGTTTAAAAGAATTTTTTCATTAAAGTCAAAAAAAGAGATACTTGAATCAATAAACTTTCAACCATCTGGTGATATTGATATAGAAGAACTAAAAAGACAAGCAGAAAAAACTGCAGAGACAGTCAGTGAAATAAAAAAGTTTTTAGCTGAACAGCAAGACATATACAAATCAACTCCTATTGGATGGCCTGTGAAAGGAGAAATAACCTCTAACTTTGGTAAGAGACAAAATCCAAAGTATGGATATGAAGAAATTCATACAGGAATTGATATATCTGTACCTTCAGGAACAGAGGTTAAAGCTACAGCAGATGGTATAGTAGTTTTTTCTGGATATCAAGGACGTAATGGAAATGTAGTAGTTATTAAACATGGATATGGTTTTACTACTGTTTATGCTCATAATAAACAAAATCTTGTAAGTGTGGGACAAAAGGTAAAAAGAGGAGATGTCATAGCTATTTCAGGAAGTACAGGCTTTACTACAGGTCCTCACCTTCATTATGAAGTATGGAAAAACAACCTTCCCGTTAATCCTTTGTCCTATCTAAAGGAGGATTTTTAATGTTTCTTAAAAAACAACAAAAAATGGAAACAGTAATAGGCACTGAGACTCTTATTAAAGGAGAGATAACATCAAAAAGTAGTATAAGAGTTGATGGAACAGTTGAAGGCATAATAAAAGCTGATTGGATCTCAGTTGGAGATTCAGGAAAAATTATAGGAAACATTACATGTAGAGGAATTGTAGTGGGTGGAAATGTCAATGGAACCATAAATGCCTCAGAAATTATTACAATCACTCACAAAGGAAGTGTAACAGGAGAAATATTTACCGCAAAGATTTCAATTGAAGAGGGCGGAAAGTTTGAAGGAAAATCCTGCATCCAACTTTCAAGTTCTTTTTCTAATGAGAATAAGAGTAGTTATGAAAAATAGAACTCTTTTTTATGGAGAGGGAGTTTTTGAAACCATACTTTGGAGAGGAAGAACAAAGAGATTAGTAAGACACTATGAAAGGCTAAAAAACTCCGCTAATTTTTTTCAGATTCCATGTCCTGACTATGAAAACTTCTGTAAAGAAATAGAAAAAAAAGCAAAAGACAAGAAAGATTTATACGTTAAATTTTGCCTTTTTTCAAAGGGCAAAGATATATATTATTTCTATCCTGAAAAGAAAGAAATTTTAGTTATTGTTAAAAGATATAAACCTGATTTGAAACCTAAGAGGCTTTTCATATCAAGTATTAAAAGACACAGTAAAAATCCTGTCATTTATCATAAAACAATGAACTATCTTACCAATATTATTGCGAAAAGAGAGGCTCTTTTAAATGGTTTTGATGACTCAATAATGCTTAATGAGAAGGATGAGATAACTGAATGTTCTTCTTCAAATATAATTTTACTTAAGAAAGACGGCTTACTTACACCTGCAAGGGAATGTGGGGTTTTGTCAGGTACAACCCTTCAAGTTTTGTTTGGGAAAACACAAATAAAGGAGGAAAAACTTAAAATAAAAGATCTCTACAAAGCAAAAGCCATCTTTATAACAAATAGCCTTATAGGAGTTTTACCAGTTCTTCAAGTTATGGATAAAAACTATGCTGTTGCTAATGAAGTTTTAAAAGACTTAAGACAAATTATAGATGAGGAAAATCAATAAATAGATGCAGCTTATTTTATCTGGTAGTTGGCTTGGTAAATCGGGTTTTTATGAGGCAGATATTGAAAATATCAGTTTTTACAAGACTCTAAATGAGATTGAAAAAATTCCTCCCCTTAGTTTTTCATTATTTTCTTATCATCTCTCAAGTGAAACTCTTAAGTTAAATATTAAAAAGCCTAATTTAATCCCTATTGTGATAGTTAGAATCAGAAAATTTAAAAAAATAATTCCAAAATTTACAAGTGTAAGGGTTAGTTTTATAAACAAAGTATTAAAAGATGAAGAATTTAAATTAGGGGTTTCAAAAGTAAGAGAGTTTATTCAAGACGGAACAGTCTATCAGATAAATCTCACAAATCGTTTTGATTTTGAACTTCATGGTAGTCCATTAGCTCTCTTTTTTAACTTCTATAGAAATCAGCCTGTACCCTATGCATTTTTTCTTGATGTTGGAAGTTTTTTTATTATTTCTGGTTCAATGGAACTTTTCTTAGAAAAAGTTGGAGACAAAATTATAAGCAAACCCATAAAGGGAACTTCAAAATCAGAAAGTTTTTTAAGGGAAAGTCTTAAAGATAAAGCAGAAAATCTTATGATTACAGACATGATGAGAAATGATATTGGTAGAGTCTCTAAATTTGGTAGTGTTAGAGTAACAGAGCTATTTAAAATTACAAAATATAAAACTCTATATCAAATGCATTCAACAGTTGAAGGCAAAACAGATAAAAATATTATTGAAATAATAAACCAAACCTTTCCTCCTGCCAGTGTTACAGGTGCTCCTAAGAGAAAAGCTGTTGAGGTTATTGATATACTTGAACCTCACGAAAGAGAATACTACTGTGGATGTGCAGGTTTAATAAAAAATGAGAAAGATTTTACATTATCTGTTCTAATAAGGACTGCCATAGGCTTTAGAGATATAATTTCTTACTATGCTGGCTGTGGTATTGTTTGGGATTCAATACCCGAGAAAGAATTAAAGGAACTTTATCTAAAAGTTAAAGCTTTTTGGTGTCTAATTGAACCATAGTATTGACATGATTTTTTAAGATTTTCAATTATAAAAATTATGAACTCACCCCAAATTTTAGAAAGAAGAAAGCTATATTTTTACACAAATACAAAAGATATACTTCAGAGACTTTCAATTCTTTCTGCATCTGCAAGATATGATAACTCTTGTAGTAGCTCAGGTGGTAAAAGAGAGGTTCATCCTTATGGTATAGGTAATTCACATCTAAGTGGAATTTGTCATAGTTGGTCATCAGATGGTAGATGTATCTCATTGCTCAAAATTCTTATGACTAACTACTGTTTAAATAATTGTAAATACTGTATAAATCGTTCAGTAAATGATGTACCAAGAGCTATACTTACTCCAAAGGAGATAGCTGACTTAACCTTAGAATTTTACAGAAGAAACTATATAGAAGGACTTTTTTTAAGTTCAGGAATTTACAAGAACTCTGATTATACAATGGAGTTAATGCTTAAAGCTGTGAAAATTTTGAGATTTAAATACTATTTTAGTGGTTACATTCACCTCAAGCTAATCCCTGGAGCATCTACTGAGCTTGTCAAGGAAGCATTCAGGCTTGCAGATCGCGTAAGCTCAAATATTGAGTTGCCTACTGAAGAAAGCTTAAGAAGACTTGCACCGGAAAAGAGTTTTTCGGAACTTTACAAGCCTTTAAAGATAGTAAGAGAAATATATGATGAAAAAAGGCTTAAAGCTCCTGCATCAACCCAGATTATAGTTGGAGCAACACCAGATACGGACAAAAAAATACTAAAACTGGCTAATTCTCTTTATGAAAATAAAATAGTAAGAAGAGTCTACTACTCAGCCTATATTCCTGTAAATAAAGACTCAGACTTACCAGCTATTTTAGAACCACCTTTTTTAAGAGAACACAGGCTATATCAAGCAGATTGGTTACTTAGATTTTATGGATTTAAATTAGATGAAATCTTTGAAGAAGATGAAAATCTTTCACTTAGAATAGACCCAAAACTGGCATGGGCATTAAGACATTTAGAGTTTTTTCCTGTGGAGATTACAAAAGCTGACTACTATGAATTGGTAAGAGTTCCAGGAATTGGACCTACTTCTGCAAAAAGAATTATTAAAATAAGAAAAAATAGTGAAATTTCAGAGACTACACTGAAAAAACTTGGAATTCCTTTAAAGAGAGCAAAGTATTTTATAACAATAAAAGGAAAACCATTAGCAAAATTCTCTCAGATTAAGGATTTAAATCAAGAAAATCTATGTCTTTTCTCTGAAAAGAAATGCTAACTATCTATTATGATGGAAGTTTTGAAGGATTTTTAACTCTTCTTAGTGATTTCATATTAGAAAATAGACCCATAGATAATATAAAGATTCATAACTCAATATTTGTTAAATCTCAAAATGAACTTTTTTACGAAGAAGTTGTTTCCCAGCCAGATAAAGCAAAAAATTTTTACTGTTATCTTAAGAGAAATCTTCCACGAGAGTTTTTTGAAAAAATTTATATATATTATCTTTGTGATACTGCTAGTGTTGAACTTTCGTTAATAAAGGTTTTAAGGCAGATAGAGAAAAATCCTAACATATGGCAGGACTTTAGCTATGATGAGGTAATAAAACTTCACAAAGCAGAAAGATCATTCTACAGAGAAAGGCATCGTTGGTTTGGATTTATGAGATTTATTGAGTTGCCAAATAGAGTCCTTTTTGCGAAGTTTGAACCAAAATTTAATGTTCTTCCAAAATTGTGGACTCATTTCGTAAGAAGATTTCCGAATGAAAAAATCATCATATTTGACTCATTAAGAAAGCTTTTATTTCTTTATAAAGAAAGAAAAAAAGCTTTGATATGGGTGGATAATTTTGAAATAGAATTCTCTGCCCATACTGACCCATTTATTAATTTTTGGAAAAACTATTTCCTCAAAATAGCTATTCCTGAAAGGCAAAGCTATGAAAGACAAAGAAGTAAGATTCCTCTTTCTGTAAGAAAGTTTCTTCCTGAGTTTTGGGAAAATTTATGAATATTTATTTAAAAGCCATAAACTGATAAAATAAATATTAAAAATACTATTGAAAGGAGTTAATATGGATAAGGTTTTGATGAAGGGAAATGAGGCTATTGCAGAAGCTGCTATTCAAGCAGGATTAAAGTTTTATGCAGGATATCCTATAACACCACAAAATGAGATTCCTGAGTATTTATCAAAAAGACTACCAGAGGTAGGAGGAGTATTTATTCAAGCTGAAAGTGAGATTGCAGCAATAAATATGATTTATGGTGCTTCAGCCTGTGGTGTAAGAGTTATGACATCTTCAAGCTCACCAGGAATAAGTCTTAAACAAGAGGCTATCTCCTATATGGCAGCAGCAGAGCTTCCAGCAGTTATTGTAAATATAATGCGTGGAGGTCCTGGACTTGGAAATATATCAGGTAGTCAAGCAGACTATTTTCAAGCAGTAAAAGGTGGTGGACATGGTGATTACAGGCTTCTTGTATATGCCCCTTTCAGTGTACAAGAACTATGGGATTACACAATTCTTGCCTTTGAAAAAGCTGATGAATGGAGAAGTCCTGTGATGATTCTCGGAGATGGAGTTATTGCTCAGATGATGGAACCATTAATCCAGAGAGTTCCTGAATTAAAAGTATATGATAAATCTTCATGGGCACTTACAGGAGCAAAAGATAGACCTGCAAGATTTATAAAGACTCTTTTAATGGGAGAGGGAGAGCTTGAAAGACATAACTTAAAGTTACAGGAAAAATATAAAAGTTGGAAGGAAAAGGAAGTTAGATACGAAACTTACTTTATAGATGATGCTGAGATTGTAGTTGTAGCCTTTGGTTCTGCTGCAAGAATATCACTATCAGCAATAAAAAGACTAAGAAAAGAGGGAATTAAAATCGGACTTCTGAGACCTATTACTATATTTCCTTTCCCTGAAGAACCAATAAGACAACTTGCTCATGAGATTGAAAGATTTATTGTTGTTGAGTTTAATGCTGGACAAATGGTGGAAGATGTAAGACTTTCTGTAAATGGAATGGCTGAAATCTGTTTATACGGAAGACCTGGAGGAAGTATCGTAACTTCAGAAGATGTATATGAGGCTCTTTCCAGATATATAACTGCTGGAAGAAGTATGGTTTCTGTAGAGTAGTTTAATGAGTATTGAAAAAGTAATAGTTTCTATTCTTTTAGCATTAGTTGTAACAACTGTTTTACTTTTTTTAAGAGCGTTCCTATTTAAGTTTCTTCATAGATGGGCTGAAAAGACAAAGACAGGAATTGACAATCTTATAATAAATACAATAAAAGGACCTTCAATTTTTTGGTGTATTGGTATAGCTCTTTATATAGGAGTTGAAAGCTCAGAACTTCCTCTAAAATACGCTTTATATGTGATAAAAACAATTCATATATTAATAATTTTTTCAATAACTGTAGCTATTGCGAATCTTTCTAGTAGGCTCTTTATCCAATATATTGAACGTTCTTCAGTTTCTGTTCAGTCAACAGGACTTTTTAATACAATAATTAAAGGTGCTGTTTATTTAATTGGTTTTATAATTATTCTTAACATTCTTGGAGTTTCTATAGCACCACTGATAACAGCTTTAGGAATAGGTGGTTTAGCTGTAGCTCTTGCTCTTAAGGACACGCTTGAGAATCTCTTTGCTGGAATGCATATTATGGCAGAAAGAACAATAAGAGTAGGTGATTTTATTAGGCTTGAAAATGGTCAAGAAGGATATGTAGAGGATATCTCATGGAGGACAACAAGAATCAGAATGATTCCAAATAATATGATAATCATCCCCAATAGCAAACTTGCACAAAGTATTATCGTAAACTATTTTCTTCCTGAGAAAACAATGTCATTTCAAATTCCTATAAGTGTCAGCTATGATTCAGATCCAGAGTTAGTTGAAAAAATATTAATTGAAGAGGTAAAAAAAGCAGCTGAAGAGGTCTCTGGACTACTGAGCGAACCTCCTCCCTCTGTAAGATTTATTCCCGGATTTGGTGAAAGTTCTCTTGATTTTACTTTGGTATGTCATGTAAGAGAATTTGTTGATCAATATATAGTTCAACATGAATTAAGAAAGAGAATCTTTAAACGTTTTCAAAAGGAAGGAATTAAAATTCCATTTCCTCAGAGAGTTGTCTGGATTAAGGAAGAAAAACAGTTAATGTAAAAAATTTTCAAAACTCCCTTAATGGAATTTCTATTGTAAAATTTTAAGCAATTTTTACATAATAAATAACACTTAAACTTCATATTTGGAGGAAAAATATGCTGATTGTTCAAAAATATGGAGGCACTTCAGTTGCAAACATTGAAAGAATAAAGGCTGTTGCAGAAAGAGTATCACAAACAGTAAAAGAAGGAAATAAAGTAGTAGTTGTTGTCTCAGCAATGGCAGGAGAAACTGATAAACTCATAGCACTTGCACATCAGGTATGTTCTAATCCACCAGAAAGAGAGATGGATTTACTTCTTTCTTCTGGAGAAAGAGTTACAGCTTCATTGACTGCAATGGCATTACATGAACTTGGACATAGAGCTATTGCTTTTACTGGAAGACAAATGGGAATAATTACAGATGCAGTTCATACAAAGGCAAGGATTGAGAGAATAGTTGCAACAAGGGCAATTAAGGCTCTTGAAGAAGGATATATTGTTGTAGTTGCAGGTTTTCAAGGAATTACAGAAACTGAAGATGTAACTACACTGGGAAGGGGTGGTTCAGATTTAACAGCAGTAGCAATAGCAGCAGCATTAAATGCAGATTTATGTGAGATTTATACAGATGTTGATGGTGTATTTACAGCTGATCCCAACATTGTTCCAAATGCTCGTAAACTAAATAAGATTTCCTATGAA
>JANXCZ010000021.1 GCA_025060075.1 Thermodesulfovibrio sp. | reverse complement strand
CGATTTGTTTTAAGAGAAATTCAGCATATTGCAGACTCTCCAGATCCTTTAAGAAGAGCAAAAGGTAAAAGAGCTCTTGATATTCTTCAGAGGATTAAAAGAGCAGAAAAAATAAAATTGGAGATAGTTGAAAAGGACATTCCAGAAGTAAAAGAAGTTGATATAAAACTTATTGAACTTTCAAGAACTCTGAAAGGAACATTAATTACAAATGACCAAAATCTCGTAAAAATTGCTCAATTAAGGGGTGTGCCTGTTTTAAATCTAAATGAGCTTGCTCAGGTAATGAGACCTCCTGTGCTTCCCGGTGAAGTCTTAAGGCTTTTCATTGTTAAAGAGGGTAAAGAACCTGATCAAGGAGTTGCCTATTTAGATGATGGCACTATGGTAGTTGTTGAAGAAGGAAGAGCAAGTATTGGTAAAACCATTGATGTTGTAATTCATAGTGTGTTACAGACGGGAGCAGGAAGAATAATATTCGGAAAACCAAAAACTGAAGCTTAATTTACCGGAAGACCACAGTAAAATGAAATCAGCTGTTATAATAGTTGCAGCAGGCCAAGGAAAAAGATTTGGTTCACCAGATAAAGTATTTGTGGAAATAAACAATAAACCTGTCATAATGTTTTCTATTCAAGTTTTTGAAAGTATAGATTTTATTAATGATATATGGATTGTAACAAGAAAAGACGCATTTGAAAAAACAGAAAAAATAATACAAAGTTTTAAAAATCAAAAAATAAAGGGAATTATAGAAGGAGGCAGAGAAAGGCAGGATTCAGTTTATAATGCTTTAAAGGCAATAGATAAAGATACTGATATCGTATTAGTTCATGATGCAGCGAGACCTTTAGTGAGCAAACAATTAGTAGAAAGAGTTTTTGAAACAATGAATCCTGATGTTGATGGTGTAATACCAGCAGTTGAATTAACGGACACGATAAAATGGATTAAAAAGAAAAATATTATTGGAGGAACACTTAACAGAAACATCTTAAGAGCTGTTCAAACACCTCAGGCATTTTGGTTTAAAAAACTTCTTAATGTATATGAAAAAGCTTACGAAGAAGGAGTCTATGGAACCGATGATGCCTTTTTAGTAGAAATATATGGTGGCAAAGTAGTTGCTGTACAGGGTGATGAAAAAAATATTAAAATAACCACAAAAGATGACTTAGAAAAAGTAAAGATATTTTTAAAACTCTATGAGATGAATAACTTAAGAGTAGGCATAGGATATGATAGCCACAGATTAGTCTCAGGAAAAAAGCTCATTATTGGTGGAGTTGAGATTCCCTATGAAAAGGGACTCGAAGGACATTCAGATGCCGATGTTCTCATTCATGCAATCATAGATGCCTTATTAGGTTCTGCAGGATTTGGTGATATAGGAAAACATTTTCCCGATACAGATCCTCGATATAAGGATATTTCAAGTCTTATTTTACTTGAAAAAACGCTTGAAATTATAAAAAATCAAGGAATTCACCCTTTATGGATTGACTGTACAATTTTCGCTGAAAAACCTAAGCTTTCTCCCTACATTTCAGCTATGAAGGAAAACTTAAAAAGAATTGGATTAAATGTGAACATTAAAGCAAAAACTAATGAGGGAATGGGTTTCATTGGGCGAAGTGAGGGAATAGCTGCTCAGGCAGTATGCCTAAGCAGCGTTAAATTATACCCTTAAAATAGTTTTTGGCACATTCTTTACTGATGCAACCCCAGTAAGAAGCATGGCCTGTCTTAGTTCATTCTTTATATTTTCAAAATAAAGTTTAAGTCCCTCTCTTCCTCCACCAAAAATAGCAACCACAACAGGTCTTCCTATAAGAACAGCATCTGCACCAAGTGCTAAAAGTTTAAGTACATCAACTCCTGAGCGAACTCCTCCATCTGCAATTATTGTTATTTTACCTTTAAGTTTCTCTGTAATTTCAGGTAAAACTTCTGCAACACCAGGTGTGTGATCAAGAATTCTTCCACCATGATTTGAAACAACAATAGCTGATACTCCTATATTATATGCTATTTCTGCCTCTCTTAATGTCATGATCCCTTTTAGGATAAAAGGAAGTTTTGTTGCTTTTACAAGTTCTTCAATCTCTTTTGGAGATTTTGGACTTACAGGCTGTCCTTTAAGTGCCATTGTAATAAGTCCAGCTCCGTCAATATCAACTCCTACAGCAATTGCTCCTGCATCTTCAGCAATGCGAATTCTTTTAATTATTTCATCTTGAGCTCTTGGTTTGATTATAGGAATTCCCTTACCATTGTTTTGTTTTATTGCATTAATTCCGCTTCCATACATTAATGGATCTGCTCCATCTCCTATCCATCCGAGAGTACCTGCCATAAGAGATCCAGCAATTACTTCCTGTGTATAAACATCTTCAGTAAGAGCTCCTCCCATATTGTATGTAGTCCCTGTTATTGGTGCTGCCATAACAGGTAGGGAGAGGTTTTGCCCAAAGATTTCAATTGATGTATCGGGCTCTTTTACATCATGAATAGTAGAAAGATTAAGCTTAATTTTGCTTAAAGCTTCAACATTGGCTTTAAATGAAGAACCTGTTCCCACTCCTCCCATTCCTGGGACTTCTCCTGCACATACAACTCCATTGCACAAAGGACATACCCTACAGTAGGGTTTAAGCTTTTCCTTAGCCACTTGTCTGATTTCTTGCCAATTCATTTACTTAACCTCCAATTAAATTTTTCAAATATGATATTATAAAACAAAATGGGCGGTTAGCTCAGTTGGGAGAGCGCCAGAATCGCACTCTGGAGGTCAGGGGTTCAATTCCCCTACCGTCCATCAAGTAAAATCAAGGGTTTACGCAAACTGAAACATCCGAAAAATTTCCGACTGTGTCAGTTTTTGTGCATTTGAATTTTTTTTGAGGTAGTAAAAATCTTGTTTAGAAAGGATAAAGCCTTATTTTTGTGTTCAGGTGCAAGGTGTGAGTATCTTAGGGTCATTTTAATGTCTTTTTGTCCCAAAAGTTCTTCAACTGTTTTTAAGTCTTTTACATGCATTATGATTGAATTAAAAAATTATATTTTATATCCAAGTCCTTACTTATGCAACTGACTGCTTTAGGATAAAGCTTCAATTGGAGATATTCTGTTGCTATTAAATCTATTAGTTAAAGTTTTCTCGGGCATAAGTTTATTCCTTCTTTGTTTTATAAATGTAGAATATACCCTTATTTGTTGCCATTTTAATTTTACACATAAAAATTTTACACTACCTTGATAGTGAGACAATTGCAAAAAAAGTTTCAATCCTTTAAAATAAAATAATTTTATAGACAAATAAGAGACTTTAAAAATGAGAGAGATGACAATGCAAAAATAAGTTTATAAACACAAAGTTATAATTTGTGTTTTATCACTTAGGAAAATTCAAGCTTTTTGAAGAATCGCTTGTTAAATATGGAAAAAATAACTATAAAAAAGGGCAGGGGGTATTAAAAAATGCTTAAAAAAATGACAATAAGCAAAAAACTTACCTTAGGCTTTGGAGTGGTAATAGGAATGGTGGTTATTATGGGAGCTGTTGCGATATATCAACTATTTGACATTGAGGCTCACAGTAAAGACATTGATGAAAGAATTGATAAAATAAATATGGCAGCATTTATAAGAAAGACTGTGAAAGATATATACATAGATATAAGGGACTTATTGCTTACAGATGATATTAAGGTAAGAGAAGAAAAAAGAAAAGCGATAGAGGAAAAAAGAAAGGCTTACAGAGAAAAACTTGAAGAACTTTCAAAGATAACTCGT
>JANXCZ010000091.1 GCA_025060075.1 Thermodesulfovibrio sp. | reverse complement strand
TGGAATTTTATCTTCTTTGAAGCCCTTTGATATACCTTTGCGTTCTTGTTGATGACTTTTCTGTCCTTCATAGTGTATAATACTTCAAGAATATGGGCAATCATTCTGATAACCTCCTTTTAAACAGATTTTTATTTGAGATATAAAGGTTTAAAAAATGGTTGCCCCTTTTGTCAATTATTAGGAAACAATATAGTTTCAGATAGATTATTTTTGAGGAAAGGCGAAGGGTTGACATTTGAACAATTTTTATGTATTATAACTTAAATCAAAAAATAAGAAAGGAGGCTTAAAGTGGAAGCACCAACTTTTTTGGGAATGTTAATACCTTCAATACCTCCATATGTTAGTTATTCTTGGTTAGCAATTATAGTAATAGTTACTGTGTCTTTAATAGTCAAAAATAATCTTAAAATGATTCCTACAGGACTTCAAAATGTAATGGAAGTATTGATAGAGTTTCTTCAAGGACAAGCACGAACGAGCATAGGACATCATTGGGGAGACAAATTTCTACCTCTTTTAGGTACTATCTTTATTTATATTTTAGTTGGTAATCTCTTTGGTCTTATTCCAGGTTTTGACTCTCCTACCTCTAATGTTAATGTTACTTTTTCAATGGCTATTCCAGTATTCTTTATTTATCAATATATGGGATTTAAAGTACATGGAATTCGCTACTTAGAGTTTTTCTTTGGTCCGATAAGAAGTATTTATGCTATTCCATTTATGCTTTTTATGTTTGTTGTTGAATGGATTACCCATTTAGCAAGGCCTCTTACCTTAGGTGTCCGACTCTTTGGTAATATGTTTGGAAAACATCTACTGTTAATGGTTCTTGGAATGCTTGCACCATTAATAGTTCCTGTTATTTTTCTATGTTTAGGAACTCTGGTTAGTGTACTTCAAGCATATGTCTTTATGTTATTGACTGCTGTTTATATAGCAGGTGCAGTAGAGGAATCTCACTAAATAATAAAAAGAAAGGGGGGAAAAGAGGATGAGGAAGCTTTTTGTAGTTTTGATGGCAGCTCTTGTTGTCATATTCACTGCTTCAGCAGTATTTGCAGCTGAATCTGATCCTGCAAAACTTAATTACTATGGATATGCTACAGCTGGTGCTTTGATTGGTCTTGGTGCAGCAGCTGGTGGTGGTGGAGCTGGAATGGGACAGGGTCTTAGAGGTATTCTTGAGGGTTCTGCAAGAAATCCTGGAGTTACAGGAAAGCTTATGACACTCTTTATCGTAGGTCTTGCATTAATTGAGTCTCTGGTTATTTATGTTCTCGTATTTGTTCTTATTACCTTCTATGCAAATCCTTTTGTGAAGTAATTTTTTTCTCTTTTTTTACAACAAAGGGGGCAAAACTGCCCCCTTTTTATATTTTTTTATCCAGATTTTCTTAACTTTTTATTTTTCTTCTTTTTTCTCTTTCTTATTTTTTCTATCTCTATCTGTTTTTTAGTAGGAATACCCATAGATTCTTTTATTTTTTCTACAAGCATTCTCCGAGCAAAAAAGCGATTTAATCCCTGAGACCTTTCTCTTGTAAATTTTACTTCTATACCTGAGGGAATATGTTTTAAATAGACTCCTGTTGAAGTTTTATTAAGTTTCTGCCCTCCATGTCCTGAGCATCTAATAAATTTTTCCTCAATATCCGTTTCCTTTATGTTTAGTCTTTGCATCTCCTCTACAAGTTCCTTTTCTTTTTTTTCACTTACAGGAAACTTTCCCATAATTAATAAAAAACTCTCAAAATTTTATTAGTCTCTAAAAGGGTTTCAACTACTACATCTGCATCTGTCTTTTGTAACTCATCAACAGTATAAGGTCCTGTGGCAACAGCTATTACCTTTGCTCCATATGGCTTGGCACAGGCTACATCTCTTGGAGTATCACCAATAACAATGCATTGATGAAAATCTATATGAGAGTTAAATTTTTTTATAAATTTCTCAACAGCTATAGGTAAAAGTTTATTTCTATCCTCATGATCACTTCCAAAAGCACCTAAACAAAAAAAAGAATTAAGTCCGAAAGGTTCAAGTTTAATTATTGCTCCCTTTTCAACATTACCTGTAAGAAGTCCCAATGGATACTTTAATTCATAGTAAATAAACTCTATAAACTCCTTTACACCTGGCTTCAGATGTTTTGAGTTATTATTGATCTCAACTTTAAGGTTCTCAAGATATCTCTCAATGATTTCATTGACAAGAGACATTGAAGGGTTAATTCCTGCCAAAGTAAGTCCTTCTTTTATTATTTGAATATCAGTTTTTCCAGCCATTTCAAAATTTTTAAAGATTTCCTTAATTCCTAATATTTCCTCAAAGGCTTTATTAAGAGAACGCTTTCCTGCACCACCTGCACTAATTAAGGTTCCATCAATATCAAATAAAATTAGTCTCATACTCCTCCTTTCCTTGGTATAAGTCTTTCTTTAAGAAATTTTGCTGTATTTGATGTAGATTTAATCTCTGTGTCCCATTTAGTTATATAAGGTTTTTTCTCAATTGCTTCTTTAAGTAATATAAGAAATACTGAACGAGGTATCTCATAAGCTCCCAGACTTAAGAGATGTTCATTTGTAACCTGACAGTCAATAAAGTGAAAATTATTTAAAATCATATATTCAACAAGACATGACATGGCAACCTTTGATGCATCCTTCATAAGTGTAAACATAGACTCTCCAAAAAAAGCTTTCCCCATAGAGATTCCATAGAGACCTCCGACCAGTTTACCATTAAACCATACTTCCACTGAGTGAGCAAATCCAAGTTCATGAAGTAATGTATAAGCCTCTATCATCTCTGGAGTAATCCATGTCCCCGTAGAGTCTCTTCTTGGAGCAGTAGCACATCCCTTAATCACAGCAGAAAAATCTTTATCAAAACTTACTTTGTAAATATCCCTTTTTAATGTCTGATAGAGGCTTCTTGACATTTTAAAGAGTCTGGGAAATATTAAGGGCCTTTTAGATGGAGACCACCATAGTATTGGTTTGTGATTATACCAGGGAAATATTCCTGATTTATATGCAAGAATAAGTCTTTCAGGGCTTAGATCGCCTCCAATAGCAAGTAACCCATTTGGATCTGCATTCTCTGGATCTGGAAAGATTAATTCATCATGAAGTAAGTATACTGTCATTTACTATCTTAAAGAAAGGACGATCTTCCCTTATATCAACACTGACTTTGCCACCATTTTTAAGCTTTCCAAATAAAATCTCTTCAACTAAAGGTGCTTTTATCTCTTTTTGTATAACTCTTTGAAGAGGTCTTGCACCAAATTTTATGTCAAATCCCTTCTTAGCAAGCCACTTTCTTGTCTCCTCAGTTATTTCAACATAAATATTCTTTGATGAAAGTTGTTCATTTAGTTCTTTTATAAACTTATCAACTACTTT
>JANXCZ010000056.1 GCA_025060075.1 Thermodesulfovibrio sp. | reverse complement strand
TCACTTAAATTAACATAGGGATCCCAAAGTAAAGATGCTAAATCATATCCAGGCGGACCTAATCTGGCTGATTGATAGTCAACAAAGTATATTTTATCATCTTTAAGCATTATATTCTGGCTTTGTAAATCTCTATGAAGAATCACCTTTTTTGATTTTGAAAGTTTCTCTGCAATAAGATGAAGTTCTTCTTGTAAATTGTCAACAAGATCAGAAAAATTAAGTTTAAACACACCTTCTACGCATTCCTTAAGAAAATAATTGCTTTCCCATCTAAAGTATTCATAGTCAAACTCTGGTAAATTAATTTCTAACTCTGATATTTCTTCGGAAATCTTAAAGTGAAGTATTACAACTTTTTCAATGATTTTTTTATAAACACTGAGAATTTCTTCATCTTGTCTTTTACACTGAAGCCAACTATAAAGAGTTAAATCTCCGAGGTCTTCAAATATAATCAGTTTTTCTTCTTTTTTTACTTCAAATATTTCAGGAACAGGAAATCCCTTTTTCTTAAAAAACTTCCCTAATGAAACTGTTTTTTCAAAGTCTTCTTCTAATTCTTCCCATTCACAAAATACTTTATCTTCTTTTCTAAAATATCTTCTTGTAGAACCACCATAAGTTAAGCTTTCATTTTCTTTTTTCCAATCTGCAATAGGAATTACTAAATTCTTACAAATTATGCAGTCTTCAATATATTCGCTTTCTATAAAAACTTCTGTCTCTGGTAGAATAATTAAATTTTTACACTTAAATGGCTTTTTAATCTTAACATTTTTTTCAATCACCAAATTACCTCTAGCATCCACTAAATCACAACCAAAGGAAGTTGGATGAACATATATAGAAGCGAAGTTTCTTTTTAGTTTTTCAAAGACTGCTTGAGCAAATCTTACTGGTGTGCCTATATCATACCAAAAGCTATATTTCACAGGAAATACTTTCACCTTTAAACCTTTATTTTTAGCATTAAACCATAAATCAACTATAGATGAAGGGCCCTTTGGAAGAAGTTCTAATATATCAGGGCTATATATGGAAACTCCAGTAAAAGCAAGCAGTTTAAAGGAAGATAAAGACTTAGGTAAAGATTTTTTAGATTTGATACTAATCAAATTTCCTTCATTGTCAACAATTAGTTTATTATATAAAGGATAATCATGAACTAAAAGAGTTATTGCACTTTCTGAATCAATATGCCATTGAATAGCCTCTTTTATATTTCCATCCCAATATATATCAGAGTTATGAACAATAAAAATGCTGTCTTTGAGAAAATCTCTTGCATTATAAAGTGCACCGCCTGTATCTAAAATATCTTCTTCAAAAAATATCTTAAGGCTAAGATGGTTTTCTTTTATGTATTTTTCTATTTCATCTGCTTTGTAGTGAAGATTTATTCCTATATCATTAACTCCAGCATTTTTCAAAACTCTATAAACATAATCAAGTAGAACCTCACCTGCTATAGGAATCAAAGGTTTTGGAATATATTCAGTAATTGGTCTAAGTCTTTTGGAAAAGCCTGCAGCAAGTATGAATCCCTTAATCATAAAGAAGATACTGTTTTCTTATTTTTTCAAAGGAATAATTTTCATTTCTCCACCAACTCTCCATATATTTTAAAGAAACTCCTTTTTCAATTTCCTCTCTTAACCTATCAGAACCAGCAAGTATATCAAAGGGAAGCTTTTCAAACTCATACTCATATGGTGGTTTCCTCCATAATTTAATATTTGGATATAAATCACAAATAGCAATCAAGATGGCAACTGCTGTTTTAAAGGGTTTAAATTTTTTTCTATCAGTAACATGGATTTGTGCACCACCACATAGTTCACCTGAAAACTTATTGAATGTAGGAGTAAAATAAAGGGGTCTAAATATGACTCCATTTAACTTAAAATCTTTAAGACGTTTTACAAGTTTTTCTGGCTCAATAAAGGGTGCACCAAATATTTCAAAAGGTCTTGTTGTACCTCTTCCTTCACTTATGATTGTTCCTTCAAGGAGACACATTCCCGGATAAACAGTGGCAGTATCAGGCGTTGGCATATTTGGAGAAGGCATTACCCAAGGAAGTCCTGTTTCATCAGACCATTGAATACGTCTCCAGCCTTTAAGAGGTATTACTGTTAGGTCAAGCTTTGGATAGAATTTATCTCTAAAATAAAGAGCGATCTCTCCAATTGTCATTCCATGTCTTATAGGTAAAGGATGAAGTCCTACAAAAGAAGAAAAATTAGGATTAAGTAAAGGACCTTCAATAATCTCTCCTCCGATTGGATTTACTCTATCAAGCACTAAAAATGGAATTCCTAATTCTTCACAAACTTCCATACACAGAGCCATTGTCCAGATAAATGTATAGTAACGTGCTCCTACATCTTGAAGATCAACAATGAAAAGGTCAATATTTTTTAGCATTTCATAGGTTGGCTTTCTTGTTTTTCCATAAAGACTGTATACAGGAATTCCTGTTTCTTTATCAATAAAACCCTCCCACTCAATCATATTGTCTTGTGTATTTCCAAATATTCCATGTTGTGGTCCAAAGAAAGCGGTTATTTTAATCTTTTTACTTTTAAGTAGAATATCTTTCGTATGTATAATTTTTTTATTTACTGATGCAGGATGAATTAGTAATCCTGCTCTAACTCCACAAAATCTCTTAGGTAGAGTATTTTCAAATCTATCTATTCCTGAGTTGACCATTTTATTTTGAACAGTAAGGAAGATATCCTGTTGTCAAAGGTTTTTGAATCACTCCATCAAAGCTTATAAGATATATCTCCTTTTTACCTCTCCTGTCTGACATTATTGTTAAAAAATGACCATCAGGACAAAAGGAAGGCTGTTCATTATTTCCTTCCTTTGTTATCTGTGTTTGCATACCAGATAATAAATCAAGAATATGAATCTGAAATCCTTCTTTAAGTGAAGAAAAAGCAAGTTTATTTTCATCAGGATTTACTGCAGGCTCTGTATTATAATTGCCTTGAAATGTTATTCTTCTTGGCAAACCCTCTTTAGTAATCTGATAAATCTGTGGGGAACCTGCTCTATTTGATACAAAAAATATTTTTGAAGATGACCACCTTGGAGAAGAATCAACCCATAATGATGAGTAAATAGTCTTCTTATTACCGGATATATCAGATATTTTAATTTCTGAGGAGTCACCATAATTCTCTAAATATAGAAACTGTGAATCGTTTATTACATCTCCAAGTTGAAGTAAGGCTCTGCTTCTAATTATTTCCCTGTTACTTTTATTAGAGATATCATAAACCTCTATACTCCAAAATCCTCCATTAAGAGATGAGTAAAAAACTTTATTTCCCTTTAAAACTACTCTTGAGATTATCTCTCTTCTTATTCCTGTATCATAAAGATTTTTACCATTCCAACTACTTATAAAAACTCCCATTGATTTAGAAAACTTTCTTACAAATACTATGCGATTTAAAAAAGGTGCTTTTTTGCCGGTCAAAAGTTGGTATATCTCAGAAGAAATAAGATTTCCTGTATATTCATCGTCTCTAATGTGATATTCTTTCTTAAAGATTGGCGATGGTGAAGTGACTGTAAATACTTGAATTAGGATTTTATTTAAGATTTCTGCTCTTACAACAATCTCAACATCAGACGCTTTCCATAAAGAAGGATCAAATTTTTCTCCTTTATATGGAAAAGGACCATAAACCTTAAAATACTCAGTAAATTCAAGATTTTCTTTTATAGTACTGAATAAAACTGGATGTTTTTCAAATCCCTCTATTGCCAAACTTAGTTTTTTTATTTTCGGTTGAGTTATATCAAGATAAATTTTCTCTGCAAATGTCAAGTCAGTAAAGAAAATTATAAAGATAGATAAAATCAATATCAATTTCATGGTTTAAATCTTAAACCAACCACTACTTCATCTTTTGGAGGAGGAAGAGGTGATGAGTTTTTAATAGCCTTAACTACTGAAGAGTCAAAAAGTGTATTTCCTGAGCTTTTCTCAAATCCTTCTATTACAATCTGACCATCTGGAAGAATTCTTACTGAAATAACTGCCTCAAGATTTTTAGGAACTGTTTCAGGAATATTCCAGTTATACCTTATTAAACCTGAAATTAGTGCTAAGTAAGTTGGTGAGACCACTTTAATACTATTTTTGGTTTTATATTCAATAGAACCAGATTGAGCTTGTTCAAGAACTTTCTTTTTTGCCCTAAGAGCTTCAACTCTTTCTCGCCATCTATGTTCATCCTCTTTTGTTATTTTCCGTGTTTTTTCCGAGGAGTTTTCTGAAAGATTTTTTTGTTTTGTTTGAGTATCTTTTTCTATGACCTTGGTTTCTTCCTTTGATTCAGTAGTTGATGTATTAATAGTTTCTTGAATCAAGGTTACATAAGTCATTTCTTTAGTATCTACTACAGAGTTTTTTAAACTAAATATCAACATAAAAATAAACACTCCATGAAATAAAGTTGACAAAAACAAAGAAGAATAAATCTTACCTGTCATCGAGCTTCTTTTGGTTCTGTTACAATTCCTATTTTTTCTATACCAGAGGCTTTAATCTCTCCTATAATCTCAGCTACGAGTCCATATGGAACATCTTTATCTGCTTTTAAAATTACAGAGGTATTAGTATCCTTATATACAGAAAGTAGTTGTGGAAGCCCATCTTTGTTTATCATTTTGTCATTTAAAAATATATTTCCTTCTTTAGTGATAACTATATTAATTTTTTCAGTTTCATCTAAACTTTTTCCTTTTGCCTTCGGAAGATTAACATCAATGCCTTGTTTTAATAGAGGTGCTGTAATCATAAATATAATAAGTAAAACAAGCATTACATCAACTAAGGGTGTAACATTAATATCTGCTATGGATGACCTTCTACGAGGAGTTAATCCTGCCATGGATACTTCAATAGAGTTTCTGAAAAGTCTTCTACTTCATTAATCATCTTATTTGCCTGATATGTAAAGTAGTTGTAAGCAATTACAGCTGGGATGGCTGCAAAAAGACCAGCAGCAGTAGTAATTAATGCTTCTGCAATACCTGGTGCTACAGTGGCAATTGAAGCAGAGCCCTTTATGCCTATGCTTCTGAAGGCATCCATAATTCCCCATACAGTTCCAAAAAGTCCTATAAATGGCGTTGTTGAGCCAGTTGTAGCAAGAAAGCTCAGATAACTTTCTATTTTATTTGCCTCCTCAGAAGAATACCTTTTTACTATAGCATCAAGATTAGAGATGCTTTTACCATGTACTTCAGCAAATACTGCTCTATAAAGAGATGCAATAGGACTTATTTCAAATCTTTTAGCTAAGGAGAAAAGCTCTTTTGGCCCATTGGAGTTTAAAAAAGCATCAAAAAATTTCTGATTTTCTTTTTTCATATTTTTGAATACTTTCCATTTATAAAATATGATAGCCCAGGAAAATATGGAAAAAAATAGAAGAATTAATAAAACAGACTTTGCAACAATGCCAGTTTGCTTTATAAGATCAATTACAGTAAGTTCCATAAACAAAATATTAGAATATTCAAAACATAAAAGTCAAATATGAAAAAGTGTGATTTTACTGTGTATATTTGGCTAAAAATTCTTCTATATGGGAACAAACTCCGTGAAGAAGCTTTAGTTCCCAAAATGTAAGGCCTGTCCTTCCAAAGAAATGTTTGAAATTATTTTTTATTCTCTTTTCTATGTGAGGATTATCAGGTATGTAACCTATTTTTTTCAAAACACTAAAAAGTCTTTCATAGAGTTTATCAAGTTCTGACTGATTTACATAAAACTGTCGCTCCATATGAAAATCTTTAATCTCTTCACATCTCATAAGCTCATAAGCAACAATTAATACTGCCTGAGCAAGATTTAAAGAAGGTTGCAGTTGAGATGTAGGAATAGTTATAATGTATCCACATTTTTCAATCTCTTCATTAAAAAGTCCTTTGTCTTCTCTCCCAAAAAGTATAGCAACTTTATTATTTTGAGCTACTTCATAAATTCTTCTTACTCCTTCTCTTACATCAACAATTGCTCCTCTCTTTGAGCCTCTTCTACGACTTGTTGCAACAACTAATGCCTTGTCTTTTAGTGATTCATCAAGTTCATTAAAAATCTCAGCTTTTTCAAGAACATCCTTACTTGCCCATGCCATCCAGTAAGCTTCCTCCTGAAGAGGCGCTGGATTAATAAGTATAAGATTAGTAAATCCCATATTTTTAATTGCTCTTGCAGAGGCGCCGATATTTCCAGACTCTTTTGGTTCAACTAAAACAAAGTAAACATTTTCTTTCCAATAATTATTCTGAGATGACATTTTAAAAAGGCTCTTCTTCCGTCAGATTTTGCTCCTCAAGTTCAATAAGGGTTTTGTGAAGTTCTTCCTCTGCTACTCTAAGCTTATTCTTACAAAAACGAATAAGTTCGGTTGCTCTCTTTACCTTTTCAACAAGCACATCTACATCAACTTCTTGAGACTCTATATATTTTAGAATATCTTCAATCTCCTTAATTGCCTTAGAATAACTTAAGTTCTCCATAGTCTTCCTCCCTCTTTGTTACTTGTCCATATATCTTTCCCCTATAAAGCTGAATCTGAATCTTTGAGCCAATTGGAACTTCTTTAGAGTTCCTTAAAACTTTACCATTTAGATAAGTTATGCTATAGCCTCTTTTTAGTATATTTTCTGGGCTTAAAAGATGAAGCTTTTCAAGGAGTCTTTCTATTTGAATGTTCTTTAGTTTAAAGATATTCCTTAGCCCTGTAAAAATTCTTTCTTTAAAGGACTTTATCATAAAGCTTTCTTTTGTAATATTCTCCCTAACCTTAATCTTTATCCTGTTATTGAAATTTGCTATCTTGACCTCATTTGTTTTAATTATAAAATGGGTTTTTTTATTAAGATTCTGTTTCAATGAGAATAAAAGCTCTTTTTCCGCATGAACTTTTTTCAAAACTCCATTATGAATCTCACTTATAATTAAGTTCATCTTTTGAGATAATTTTTCTCCTGAGTTTTTAACAAAGAGTTTAAAT
>JANXCZ010000049.1 GCA_025060075.1 Thermodesulfovibrio sp. | reverse complement strand
TTTGGAATTCCTGAATACAAAGACGAAAAAGCATCATCTGCCTATGATGACAAAGGTGTAGTTCAACAAGCAGTAAGAGCAATAAAAGATACTCTTCCAGATTTGATTGTTATAACCGATGTTTGTCTTTGTGAATACACTTCTCATGGCCACTGTGGAATAATAAAAAATGGAAAAGTAGACAATGACTCAACTCTTGAAGTTTTAGCACTTGAAGCTCTTTCCCATGCAAGGGCAGGTGCTGATATTGTTGCTCCCTCTGATATGATGGATGGAAGAGTAGGAAAAATTCGTAAAGCTCTTGATGAAGAGGGGTTTACTGATGTAGCTATACTTTCATACTCAGCTAAGTATGCTTCAGCTTTTTATGGACCCTTTAGAGAAGCAGCTCAGTCAACTCCAGCATTTGGTGACAGACGCAGTTATCAGATGGATTATGCTAACCGAAGGGAGGCATTAAAAGAAGTTGCTCTGGATATTGAAGAAGGTGCTGATATTGTTATGGTAAAGCCTGCTTTGGCATATCTTGATATAATCTCTGATGTAAAGAGAAACTTTAGTGTGCCTGTTGCAGCATATAATGTAAGTGGTGAGTATTCAATGATTAAAGCAGCAGCTCAACTTGGTTGGTTGAATGAAGATGCGGTTATGTTAGAAGTTCTTACAGCAATAAAAAGAGCAGGTGCAGATATAATACTTACTTACTTTGCAAAAAAAGCAGCTAAGTTAATTCAAAGTTAATCTTCTTGAATGGACAGATTTAAAATCTATACTTCATTTAAACCAAAAGGAGATCAACCAAAGGCTATTAGAGAACTTGTAGAAGGTATTAAAAAAGGGTATAAACATCAAGTTTTGCTTGGTGTTACAGGTTCTGGAAAAACCTTTACAATTGCCAATGTGATTGAAAAGGTGAATAAACCAACTCTTGTTATTGCCCATAATAAAACTCTTGCTGCTCAGCTATATGGAGAACTAAAGGAACTTTTTCCTTACAATGCAGTAGAATACTATGTAAGTTACTATGACTACTATCAACCTGAAGCATACATACCTGAAACAGACACCTATATTGAGAAAGACGCATTAATTAATGATGATATTGATAGAATGAGACACTCTGCAACACTCTCTGTGCTTACAAGACGAGATGTAATTGTAGTGGCTTCTGTTTCATGTATTTATGGTATAGGCTCACCTGATGACTATATGGCAATGCATATAAACCTTGAAGAAGGTATGAAAACAGAAAGAGACCTTTTACTAAAAAAGCTCGTTGAAATGCTTTATACAAGAGCAGAAGATGAGTTTACACGAGGTAGTTTCCGTGTAAGGGGTGATGTTGTGGATATATTCGCCTCTCACTGTCTTGATAAAGCATATAGAGTAGAGTTTTTTGATGATGAGATTGATGCTATTTATGAAATAGACCCACTTACTGGAAGAAGAATAAGAAGGATTCAGAGAATATTTATCCCTCCAACCAGTCATTGGATAACGCCTGAACCAAGACTAAGAAGGGCTTTAAAGGCAATAGAGGAAGAACTTGAGGAAAGAATTAGATACTTTAAAGAAAGAGGAGAGGAACTTTTTGCTGAAAGAATTGAAAGGAGAACCCGATTTGATATGGAGATGCTTAGTCAGTTTGGACACTGTCATGGAATTGAAAACTACTCAAGACACCTTAGTGGCAGACTCCCTGGTGAACCTCCATTTACGTTGATAGATTATATTTATGCAGGACCTTCAAAGGGAGATTTTCTTACGGTAATTGATGAAAGCCATGTTACAATTCCTCAGATTGGTGGAATGTATGAAGGAGATCGTTCAAGAAAACAGACTCTTGTGGATTATGGTTTTAGACTTCCATCAGCTCTTGATAATCGTCCTCTTACTTTTAAAGAGTTTGAACACAGAATGAACTATGTAATATATGTTTCAGCAACACCAGGTGATTATGAGATAGAAAAGTCAGGTGGAAGGGTTATTGAGCAGATAATTAGACCAACAGGACTTGTTGATCCTAAGATTGAAGTTCGTCCTGCTAAGAGACAGGTTGAGGATTTGCTTGATGAAATTCATAAGAGAGTAAGCCGAGGAGAAAGAGTATTAGTTACAACAATTACAAAAAAGATGGCTGAAGACCTTACAGATTACTATACAAATCTCGGAATAAAAGCCAAGTATCTTCATTCAGATATTGATACCCTTGAAAGAGTTGAAATTTTGAGAGATCTAAGACTTGGTAAATTTGATGTCTTAATTGGAGTAAATCTATTAAGAGAGGGACTTGATCTTCCTGAAGTATCCTTAGTTGCCATATTTGATGCTGACAAAGAGGGATTTCTTCGTTCTGAGAGATCTCTAATACAAACAGCAGGTAGAGCATCAAGAAATGTAAATGGAACTGTCATATTTTATGCAGATACAATTACTGATTCCATGAGAAAGGCAATACAGGAAACAGAAAGAAGAAGAAAAATTCAGGAAGAATATAACAAAAAGATGGGAATATCTCCAGAGACTGTAAAGAGCAAAATAAAGGATATTTTGTCATCAATCTATGAAAGAGATTATGTAACTTTAGATTTAGTTAAAGAAGAAGCAGAAGAGTATGAACTTAGTGAAGAGACAATAAAAAAACTTGAACGAGAGATGAAACACGCAGCAGAAAATCTTGAGTTTGAAAGAGCAGCAGAGATAAGAGACAAAATTTTTAAAATAAAGGAAAAGATGTTAAAACTTGGGATAAAACTTACAGCATGATGAATTAGGGAAAAAATGGAACTTTTTTACAATGAAAAAATCATTAAAGCTTGTGAACTTATAAAAAAATCAAATTATACTGTCGCTTTTACTGGTGCAGGAGTATCCACAGAGTCTGGAATACCTGATTTTCGTAGTCCAGGTGGTTTATGGCAGAGATTTAGAATTGTAACATACCAAGAATTTATTTTTGATAGACAAGCAAGACATGAATTTTGGAGAATGAAAAAGGAATTAATTCAGGAAATGATTAATGCAAAACCTAATAATGCTCATAAGGCACTGGCAGAACTTGAAAAAATGGGATTTCTTAAACATGTAATTACTCAAAATATTGATGGACTTCACCAGATGGCTGGTAATAAAAGTGTTATTGAACTTCATGGAAATCAAAAGGGTTTTATATGCCTTGATTGTGAAAAATCTTATTCTATTAACGAAGTAATTAATATGTTGAAAGAAGATGAGCTTGATCTAAGATGTGAAATATGCGGAGGTATTATAAAACCAACAGTGGTATTTTTTGGAGAACCAATGCCTGAAAAAGAACTTACTATGGCTCAAAAAATTGCAAATGAATGTGATCTCATGCTTGTTATCGGCACTTCTTTACAAGTTGAACCAGCAGCTTCAATTCCCAGAATTGCCTATAAAAGTGGAGCAAAGCTTATATTTATTAACAAGGCAGAAACAGATTGGGATTGGATGGCAGAGATCATATTTTATGACAGTGCTGGAAAAGTTCTGAAAGATATAGTAGAAACAATTTAGTTAAGTCGAGCATCTTTGAGTTTGAAAATTATTTCTTTATAAAATTCAATGATTTTTAAAAAATTAAACAAATTTTGTTAAAAACTTTGTTAATCTTTCTGAAAAGCCCTGATAAATAAAGAAAAATTTACTTTTTGCCTAAAATTAGTGCATTCTAATTTTTTAAAATGTTTTTATTTAAAGACATCAGCAAACTGCTGATTATCTTAGTCTTCAACCACCTGAGTAAACATTAAAGCTACAGGTAGTAGTATTGCTCATAAATGGAGAAATTAATCTTTCAGATTCATTGCTTCCACAATGAGGACACTTTTCAGTATCATTCCTTTTGCTTACAGGTTTTAAAACTTGAAAAGTTCTCTCACACTTTTTACATTTGTATTCATACAAGGGCATACTCTAAACCTCCTTACATAGAAGATATATAAGTCTTTATGATTTTTTCTATTTCTTTTTCAAGATTTTCAACTGAGTCTGCTTTTCGCATTAAACACTCATTAATATAATGCATTACAATTAAAAAACCTGCGCTTTTTAATGCTCCATTGATTGAAGCAAACTGAGCTATAATCTCTTCACAAGGACGCTCATTTTCTATCATTCTTTGAAGTCCTCTAATCTGTCCTTCAATTCTTCTAAATCTCTGAAGAAGTTTTGTTTTATCTTTTTTCATATACCTAATCCCCCTATTATTTTAATTTTATAATAATAAAACTAAAATTGGTTGTCAAGTATTAAGGTATATTTTATCTTGTATATTAGATTTTTTTATGCTAAAATAAAGTGTTTATGGAAGATCACAAACTAAAAGTATTCTGTACAGTAGCAGAGACAAAAAGTTTTTCTAAAACATCGGAAATTATTCATCTTACACAGCCTGCAGTTAGTCTTCAAATTCAGGCACTGGAAGAACTGTATGAAACTAAGTTATTTGATCGTTCTTCAGGCAGTATTACATTAACTCCGGCAGGAGAGATACTTTACAAATATGCAAAACAGATTCTGACACTTTATGCTGAAGCTGCGAAGGATATAAGTAAAATAACAGGATTAATAAAAGGTTGCGTAAAGATTGGAGCTGGAACAACTGTTGGAAACTATATTTTACCAGCAGTAGCTGTAGATTTTAAAAAGAAGCATCCGAAGATTAGAATAAGTATTTCTATAGGAAATGCGAAAAAGATTATGGAAATGCTTAATTCAAGCATGATAGATTTTGGAATTATCTCTGAAGCTCCTGTTAAAAGCAAGTTTATTGTAGAACCAATTATAGCCGATGAGTTATGCGTTATTTGTTCTGCAGACCATCCTCTTAGTAATCAAAAATCAGTCTCAATATTTGATATAGTAAAGGAGCCATTTATAATTAGAGAGGAAGGTTCAAGTACAAGATCTATAATTGAAAAATTTTTAGCAGAGCATGGGTTAAGTATTTCTGACTTACATGTATCACTTATTCTTGGAAGCACTGGCTCAATTAAAGAGGCGGTAGAAAGAGGTATTGGAGTCTCTATTGTCTCTAAATGGGCTATTCGTAAGGAAGTATCATGTGGAAACTTAAAGATTATAAAACTAAAGGAAGGCAATATAACGAGAAACTTTTATATAATTTTACCTAAAAACACAATTCTTTCTCCTGCAGTTGAAGAGTTTATAACATATCTTAAGAACTATCCTTACTCAGATTTGCTTTTATAAAGAATCGCCAACTCTGTGAAGTCTTATTACATTTCTGTTTCCTAAGAATGGTGAACTTGCTACAAATACTACTGCATCACCATCTTTAACAAGAGCTAATTTTTTTAATTCTATCTCAGTTTCCTTTAAAAATAAATTGTCTATCATGTCAGTTTTTTTAGGGATGTACATGGGGATGACAGCCCATAAAAGAGAGAGTCTTCTGTATACTTTTTCATTTGGAGTAAAAGCTACCACAGGCATAGAAGGTCTCAGTTTAGAGATAAGCAATGCTGAAAAACCTGAGTGCGTAAAGACAACGATAGCCTTTGCTTCTATATCCTGGGCTACTCTAACAGCTCCTGAAGCTATTGCTTCAGGAAAGTATTTGCTGACCTTAAATTGAGTGATAATCTTATCAGAAAATTTTTCCTCAGTAAAACTTATAATTGAACTCATAATTTTAACTGCCTCAACAGGATATTTTCCGACAGCTGTTTCTGCAGAAAGCATAAGTGCATCTGTTCCATCAAGCACTGCATTTGCTACATCACTTGCTTCTGCTCTTGTTGGTCTTGAGTGTTTCGTCATTGACTCAAGCATTTGAGTTGCTGTTATGACAAATTTTTTTCTTTGATTTGCGATATCAATAAGCTTTTTTTGATAAAAGGGAACTTCTTCAGCAGAAAGTTCTACTCCAAGGTCTCCTCTTGCTACCATTATTCCATCGGTAACATCAAGAATCTCATCAATATGTTTAACTGCTTCTCTCTTTTCTATTTTGGCTATGATAGGAGGTAGAACAATATTTTGTTGTTTTGCCCACCTTTTAATTATTTCAATATCATCAGCATTTCTTACAAATGACACAGCAACATAGTCTAAATCCATCTTAACTCCAAAAAGAAGATCAACTTTATCTTTTTCCGTAAAGGAGCTTATAGAAGTTTTCGTAAATGGAAGATTAACTCCTTTTCTGGATTTAAGAGTTCCTCCTTCAATAACTTCTCCAATTAATCTATCTTTGAGTTTATCAATTACCTTAATCTTTAAGACTCCATCATCTATTAAGATTTCTTCGCCAGGATTTACATCATTTATTAAAAAGGGATAAGAAATAAAGAGTTTATCTTTTGTTGAAAGCTCATTTCCTGAGTATATCTCTATTTTCATACCTTCATTTAGTTGAATTTCGTTATTTTCTATATCACTTACTCTAATTTTAATACCTTGAAGGTCTTGTAAAATAGCAATAGATTTATTAGTATTTTTTGCCTCTTCTCTGATTGTTTTTATTATCTCCTCAAACCATTCATAACTGCCATGAGAAAAATTAAGTCTTGCCACATCCATTCCATTTTCTATCATTTTCCTTATCGTCTCTCTTTCCTGAGAAGCTGGTCCTATTGTACAGACGATTTTAGCTTTTTTCATGTCTCCTCCATCTAAAATATTTCAAATCCTGCATTTGTCTTTCTAATTCTTAAGTGTTTTTCCCAGCCTGGGAGTTTTTCTTTATAATCCGTTCTGTAGTGTGCTCCAACACTGTTTTTTCTTGATAAAGCAGCTTCTGTGATTAAAAGACCAACAGTAGTCATATTTTTGAGTTCTATAGCAAGTGGATTAATAAAGAATTTTTCGGCTATTTTCTCATAAGTAGAAAGAATTTTGTCTTTTGCTATTCCAAGAGATTCTCCACATCTTATAACTCCTACTTTCTCCCACATTATCTGTCTTAGTTCTTCTCTCATTTTGATTATTTCAGATTGCTCTATATGACTTATTTTAGTTTCAAATTTAAAATCATAAGATGATATCTTGTCAAATCTTTCTCCTTCAACATACTCAACTGCTCCATGAGCAGCACGATATCCATAGACAAGTCCTTCAAGTAGGCTATTACTTGCGAGTCTGTTTGCTCCATGAACTCCTGTGCAGGCTACCTCTCCTGCAGCAAATAAACCTTTAATATTTGTCCTGCCGTCTATGTCTGTTTCAACTCCTCCCATGATAAAATGAGCTGCTGGAGAAACAGGAATTGGCTGTTTAGTTATGTCAAAGCTGAATCTCAAACATGTTGAATATATCGTAGGAAATCTATTTTTTAAGAAGTTTTCATCAAGATGTCTCATATCAAGATAAACATGGGTTGAGTTAGTTCTTACCATTTCAGATATTATAGCTCTTGAAACAATATCTCTTGGTGCTAACTCTCCAAGAGGATGATAGTTTTTCATAAACTCTTCTCCATAAATGTTTTTTAAACGAGCTCCTTCTCCTCTCATAGCTTCACTTAGCAAGAATGCAGGAATGCCTGGTGCATACAGAGCTGTGGGATGAAACTGAATAAACTCCATATCTTTTAAGTATGCACCTACTCTAAAAGCCATTGCCATTCCATCTCCTGTGCAAACCTTTGGATTAGTTGTTCTTGAGTAAACCTGTCCTGCACCACCTGTTGCCAAAATAGTTGCTTTTGAAAAACATTTTATAATCTCTTTTTCTTTTAAAAGAAGTGCTCCAATACATTTACCTTCTTCAACTATAAGATCAATAGCCATTGTAAAGGAGGCTTTTTTAACATTTTCTAATGTAGATACTTTATTTATTAGAACTCTCTCTATTTCTCTTCCGGTAGAGTCTCCATGGGCATGAAGAACTCTTTTTCTTGAGTGAGCAGCCTCTAAGGTAAAGGCAAGTTTAGAGCCTTCTTTGTCAAACTCAGCTCCCCAATTGATAAGTTCTATTATTCTTTCTGGTCCCTCACTTACAAGAATTTTTACTGCTTCTTCATTGCATAGTCCATCTCCAGCTTTTATAGTATCTTCAAAATGAATTCCTATCTCATCTTCGTCACTTAAAGCAACTGCTATGCCACCTTGAGCATACTCAGTTGAACTCTCTGTGGGTAAATCCTTTGTTACGACAAGAACTTTACCCTTTTTACCGACTTCAATTGCTGCACGAAGTCCTGCTACACCGCTTCCGATAATAAGATAATCAGTATAAATACTTTCAGACATATTAATCCTCAAAGGTTGTTCTAATTACTTCATCAACTGAAGTAATACCTTGGATAATTTTATAGATTCCGCTCTGTCTCAGAGTTATCATTCCAAGTTTTATTGCTTCCTTTTTTATCTCTGTTGCTGGAGCTCCTGTCAATATAAGCTCTCTTATTTCATCCTTAATAGGCATGACTTCATACAGAGCAATTCTTCCTGAGTATCCTGTGTTATTACACTCTGGACATCCCTGAGGACCATAGATTTTAATATTTTCTATTTTATCCTCAGGAAATCCTAATTTGATAAGAGTCTCCTTTGCATATCTTTCCTCTTTTTTACAATAAGAACATAGTTTTCTTACAAGTCTTTGAGCTATAACTAAAATCAAAGAAGAGGATATCAAAAAAGGTTCTATTCCCATATTTATTAATCTTGTAATACTGCTAGCTGCATCATTTGTATGAAGTGTACTTAAAACAAGATGTCCTGTAAGTGCTGCTTTTACAGCTATTTCCGCAGTTTCAAAATCTCTTATCTCTCCAACCATTATAATGTCAGGGTCTTGTCTTAAAAATGCTCTAAGTGCAGAGGCAAAAGTGAGTCCTATCTCTTCCTTTACCTGAACCTGATTTATTCCAAGAAAGCTATACTCAACAGGATCTTCAACAGTCATTATATTTACTTCAGGCCTGTTAAGTTTCATCAAAGCTGAATATAAAGTTGTTGTTTTTCCAGATCCAGTAGGTCCTGTAACAAGTATCATTCCGTAGGGTCTTTCAAGTGCTTCAATAAAGAATTTCAAAGAGATTTCTTCAAATCCCAATTTAGTTAGATCAAGCTGAACTGATTCTTTTTCAAGAATTCTGAGAACAATCTTTTCTCCATAAATGGTTGGAATAGTTGAAACTCTGAAGTCTACCTCTTTGTCTGAGATTTTTAATCTAATTCTTCCATCTTGTGGAAGTCTTTTTTCTGAGATGTCAAGATGAGACATTATTTTGATTCGTGTAATTAAAGAGCTTTTTATCTTATGGGGAAGATTTAAAATATTATGAAGAATACCATCTATTCTGTATCTAATGTTAACTCCTTTTTCATTTGGCTCAATATGAATATCGCTTGCTTTCATCTTTAATGCATCAATGATTATCTTATTAGCTAATTTTATGATCGGAGCTTCCACTTTTATCTCTTCTTCCCTATCTTCGTCTTCAGCAGCTTCTGAGGAAACAGTATCAGTAAGGGCGCTTTCTAAAAGCTCTGTCATTGTCTCTTTTGTTTGAATAGTATCTGTGAAAAACATGAATCTATCTATTACTTTAAGAATTTCTGAGTCCTTTGTAAGATAGATTTTTACATTGAATCCTGATAACAAAAATTTTATATAATCAACAACGGTGTTTAAAGGTTCACATATTGCTACTTTTATTGTATTTCCAGTTTTAGCAAAGGGAACAATCTTATATTTTTTTATAACCTCTTCTGGAATCAACTTAAAAGCATTCATATCAATTTCTGTTTTTGATAAATTTATTAATGGATAACCATATATGTCACTTAGTGCATAAACAAGTTGATCTTCAGTGATGTATCCTAATTTTATTAGAGCTGCTCCGATTTTTATACCTTCAGCCTTATGAACTTGTAAAGCATTAAGAAGTTGTTCTTCTGTAATTATTCCTTTTTTAATTAAATACTGTCCTAAAGGAGTTACTCCAACAGTTGTCATTTATGTTTTAATTTTAATAAGATTTAAAAGATTTTTCACTTCTTGTACTTTTGAAAATGCCATTATATGAATTCCATCGCAAAGTCTTTTTTCAATTATACTAAGTATTATTGAACATGCAAAATCAATTCCAAATTTTTCAACATCTTCATCCTTTAGTTTTTCTACTTCATCTATCAGCCATTTCGGTATAAGCACTCCTGGTACTTTACTGGCAATATAATGTAGCATTTTTTTTGTTCTTATCATAACTATTCCAGCAATCACTTTTGTATTAAACTTCTTTGAGTAATCTATAAATCTTTCAAGTTTTTCAATCTCAAATATCATCTGAGTTTGGAAAAATTCAGCACCCATCTTAAGTTTTTGCTCAAATCTCTTTAGTTGAGGTAGTATTGGTTCTGCATTAGGATTTACTACAGCACCACAAAAAAATTCAGTTTTTCCATTTAGTTTATTTCCATTTATATCTAATCCGTTGTTAAGATTGTTTACTAATTTAACAAGTATGGAAGAGTCTATATCATACACTGGTTTTGCTTCTTTATGGTCTCCTAAGGCTGGATGGTCTCCTGTCATAACTAATATATTTCTAATGCCAAGGGCATGGGCGCCAAGAAGGTCAGATTGGATCCCTATTCTGTTACGGTCTCTGCAAGTCATCTGTAGTACTGGTTCAAAATCTAAATCTAAAGAAATCTTACATGCAGCCATAGAACATAATCGCATTTTTGCAGAAGGATTATCAGTAAAATTTACAGCATCAACTACTTTTTTTAGCTCTTCTAATTTATTTACCATTTCTGTTATATTAGGACCTCTTGGTGGAGTAACTTCCACGGTGATTACGAAATCTCCATTCATTAATTTTTTTTTAAGATTGCTCAATTTTATCTCTCCTTAAACTCTCTTGGTGAATTACTTTTTGACCAATCCTTAGGTCCTAAAATATCTTCATAAAATCTCTCAACAAATTCTCTTTTTTCTAATATTTCATAGGCAATTGTCCATGCACATTTTCTAAGGGGATTAACTTCACATCTTCCTTCTTTATATCCACCACACGGACCATTTAGCATAGACTTTGGACATAGAGTTACCACACATATCCCTGTGATCGCAAGAAAACACTCTCCACATGCACGACATTTTTCTTCAAACTCTCTAAGTCTTCGCATATTTCCAATGAAAAGAGTATCATTAAGAGGAATAATAGGTTTTTCTTTAAAAAACTCTGTAATGGTTTGTGTTCCTGCTCCACATGAAAGCACTACTATACATTGAGCTTCATCAATAGCTTCTTTATGTTCATTAAGCTGTCTTTTTGTGCTCAGTATCTGACAACCTGTTTTTGCAATCATTAATCCAGTGACTTTTTTATTCTGATTCTCAAGCCATTCTTTAAAGCTTAATATGGCATCTTCATCTCCTGTGCCACACAAAGTGGCGCATTCAGAACAACCAATAAGAAAAAAGCTGTTAAACTCTTTAATAAAGCTTTCAATATCTTTCAGATTTTTCTTTTTGGTTATAATCATTTAGCTTTTTCTCTGCTGAAGTTTAGCGGCATAAATAGTATTTTCCATTAACATTGCTATTGTCATTGGCCCGACTCCTCCTGGAACTGGCGTTATGTAAGAAGCCTTCTGTCTTACTTCATCAAAGTTGACATCTCCAACTACTTTTCCAGACTTTGTAACATTTATTCCAATATCAATGATAACAGCTCCTTCCTTTATCATATTAGAGTTAATAAAATTTTCTTTTCCTACAGCGACACATAAAATATCAGCATTTTTTGTTATCTCTGGAAGATTAAAGGTTTTGCTGTGACATATTGTCACAGTAGCATTTCTTTTCAGTAGCAGCAAAGAAAGAGGTTTTCCAACAATAACACTTCTTCCTATAACAACAGCTTGTTTACCTTCTAAAGGGATTTTATACTCATCAAGCATACGAATAACACCTTTTGGAGTACAAGGTATAAATAATGGATTATCATTAAGTAGCCTTCCAAGACAAAAAGGAGTAAAACCGTCAACATCCTTTAGAGGATTTATTTTTTCTAATATTATGTTTTGATTTAAATGTTTTGGAAGAGGAAGCTGGACTAAAATGCCATTTACATTAGGATCATTATTTAATTCATCGATGAGATTTAATAAACTTGTCTCGTCTATATTTTCATCAAATTTGAAAACTAAACTTTGAATCTCTAACTCTTTACATGTTTTTTCTTTGAAAGATACATATTTTTGGCTGGCTTTATTGTCACCAACAAGAATAACAGCAAGGCATGGATTAATTCCTTTATTTTTTAATTCTTGAACATCTTTTTTTAATTCTTCTTTAATTTTTAAAGCAAGGCTTTTACCATCAATAATTTCAGCACTCATTTATTTATCCCTTCTTTTAATTAGCTCCAATGCTTCCTGTCTTGTTGCTTGACTTTTCCTGAATATACCCCTAACTGCTGAAGTAATCGTCTTTGTTCCTGGCTTTCTTATTCCCCTCATACTCATACAAAGATGTTCTGCCTCAATAACAACCATGCATCCTTTGGGTTTGAGTTTTTCCATTAATAAATTAGCCAGTTGACTTGTAAGTCTTTCCTGAACTTGAGGTCTTTTAGAAAGATAATCAAGAGCCTTAGGGAGTTCACTTAGCCCTACAATTCTTCCATCAGGAATATAGGCAATATGGGCATTTCCAAAGAATGGCAGAAGATGATGTTCACAGATAGAGTAAAAAGGAATATCTCTTATTAAAACCATTTCATCATGGGTTTCACCCTCAATGCACTTTAATAAATCTTCATCTGGAGGAAGCATACCTCTAAAGATTTCTTCGCACATTCTAGCAATACGAGATGGTGTATCCTTAATTCCAGGTCTTTCAATGTTTTCACCTATGCCTTCTAAAATAAGCTTTACCCCCTCTTCAATCTTCTTTCTGTCAATCACAGCTTATCATCCTTTCATCAGTAATTATTAAGTCAAGTTTTTTATCATGAGATTCTTTAGGAATCTCATCTAATATCTGTTCTTCATAAGAAAGACCTATCGCTAAACCTTTCTTAAATAAAAGGAGTCTGTCATAAAAACCTCCACCATAGCCAAGCCTAAAACATTTTTTATCAAAGGCAACTCCTGGTACTATAATAACCTCTATATCTTCCAAGGAAGCTTTATTGCAACTTTTTGGTTCAAGTATAGATCTATATCCTGGAGAAAGTTCTTTTATATCATTTACCCAGCAGACTTCTAATTTATTTGCACTTACCTTTGGAAAGGCTGTTTTTATAGAGTTTTTAGAACAAAAATGAAAAATTCTCCATGTGTCTACTTCACTTCCAAAAGATGCATAAAGGAGTACTGATTGAATCTTATTTTCTGATATCAAGTTAATAAATGCTCTTGCTATTCTTTCATCTTTTTGATTTTTTATTTCCCTCTGGATGTTATTTCTTACTTCAAGCATTTTTTTTCTTATTTCTCCTTTGTTCATTAAATTTTATGATACTCCTCGTTTTATTTCTCTAAAAGATAGTACTTCAAATTATACCATTAACTTCAGTATTTATGGTATCATAAAGTTTTATGGAAGACAGGGAAATAATAAATCTTTCGGAAAAACTATTTATTCCTACTTACTCAAGATATCCCATAGTGTTAAGGAAGGGTCGTGGTGTAAGAGTATGGGATGTTAATGGTAAAGAATATCTTGATTTTCTTGGTGGAATAGCAGTAAATGTTCTTGGTCATTGTCCGAGAAAGGTAGTAATAGCAATCCAAAAGCAGGTTCAAAGACTTATTCATGTATCAAATCTTTATTACACTGAGCCTCAACTTAATCTTGCAAAGATATTAATAAAAAACTCATTTGCAGATAGAGTATTTTTCTGTAATTCAGGTACAGAAGCAAATGAGGGAGCTTTGAAACTCGCAAGAATATATATGAAAAGTAAATATGGTAAAGAGCGATATGAGTTTATCTCTACATACAATTCCTTTCATGGTAGAACCTTTGGAAGTCTTAGTGTTACAGGCCAGGAAAAATATCATCATGGATTTGAGCCTTTGCTTGATGGAGTAAGATTTGTTCCCTTCAATGATGCTGATGCTATAGCTAAGGCAATAACTGACAAAACTTGTGCTGTTATTCTTGAACCTATTCAGGCTGAAGGTGGAGTAAATGTTGCTGATAAAAACTACTTACGTAAAGTAAGGGAAATTTGCGATAAAGAAGGTATTCTTCTTATCTTTGATGAAGTTCAAACTGGCATTGGAAGAACTGGAAAGCTTTTTGCTTATGAGCACTTTGGAGTGGAACCAGATATTATGACTCTTGCAAAAGGACTTGGCAGTGGAATTCCAATTGGAGCTATACTTACAAAAGATGAAATTGCTAATGCCTTTGGTCCTAAAACTCATGCTTCAACCTTTGGTGGAAATCCTGTTGCTTGTGCTTCTGCAGTAGCAACACTTGAGACAATTCTTGAAGATGGATACTTACTTGATTATTGTCAGAGAATCTCTAAGTACTTTATGAAAAAACTAAATTCAATAAAAGAAAGATATCCTGAAAAAATAAAAGAAATAAGAGGAATGGGATTGCTCATAGGAGTTGAGTTAAGTTTTGATGCAACAGAGATAGTTAAAGGCTGCATAGAGAGGGGATTGCTAATAGGCACAGCTGGAGATGGCACTGTGCTTAGATTTACTCCTCCTTTGATTATTGAAAAAGAAGACATAGATGAAGCTATATCTATACTTGATGAAGTTTTTAAGGAGGCTAACGCTTGAAGAGAGATTATCTAAGAGTTTTTGACCTTAATAAAGAAGAATTTTTTAGTTTAATAAAAAGAGCTTTAGAGTTTAAGTCAGGTAAAGATTACTTAAAGTCTCCACTTATTGGTAAAAGCATAGGCATGATTTTTGAAAAACCTTCAACAAGAACACGTGTTTCTTTTGAGGTAGCAATTTATCAACTTGGAGCCCATCCTATATATCTAAGCTCAAAAGAGTTACAACTTTCAAGAGGTGAAACAATAAAAGATACTGCGCAGGTGCTTTCACGATATTTGAATGCTGTTGTAATAAGAACATTTTCCCATAGCATAATTGAAGAGTTTGCAAAGTGGTCAACTATTCCAGTTATAAATGCTCTTACAGATAGTCATCATCCCTGTCAAGCAATGGCAGATATGATGACAATATTTGAGAAAAAAGGAAAAGTAGAAGGAATAAAAATTGTTTATATTGGAGATGGAAACAATGTAGCTAATTCACTTATAGAGGCATCAGCTCTTATGGGTGCTAAAATTACAATTGCTACTCCTCATGGATATGAGCCCTCAAAACAGTCTGTTGAACTAGCTAAGGCTTTAACTGATGTAACTCTTCTAAATGATCCTTTTGAAGCAGTCATTGATGCTGATGTTTTATATACAGATGTATGGATTAGTATGGGAGAAGAAAATAGTAGTGAAAAAATTGAGAAGTTTAAAA
>JANXCZ010000048.1 GCA_025060075.1 Thermodesulfovibrio sp. | reverse complement strand
TCTGTCCTTAAGAAAATCCAAAAATTCCTTAAGAATAAGCTTTATATCTGGAGATTTCTCAAGCTCTGTAGATGTCAACCTATGAATTAACACAGTTTCATCTTTTGGTTTGCAATGAGGATTAAGCACTCTGTAAAAAATATCTCCAATTAAAATACTTCTTTCCTTCATTATGATTGCTCCGATTGAGATAATACTGTCATTCCTCTCACTTAATCCTGTAAGCTCAGTGTCAAGTACAACAAACTCTTTCTTCTTAAGAAGTTTTGGCTCTATCTTGTTTTTTTTGAAAAAATTAAACATACACACACATTGATCAAACAACATGCCAATAAAAAATGCTTTAAAAAATAAGGATATTTTAATTTTCAAAAAACGGTTAACCGTTACATAAAGTAAAAGTATTGGAAGAAAAGTAACATTCTAAAAAAGTTAAATTATTTGAGACATAATTCTTAAAGGCTTGAAAATAAGGAATACTACTCGGAAGGACGAGGAATTCCCCATTTTTTTCTCTTTTCCCATAAAGTTTTTCTTGTAATTCCAAGTATTTCAGCAAGTTCTTGTTCTGTATAGATAGATTGATACTTTAGTATAAACTCCTTAGTATAATCCTCAATTGAAAGAAAAGGTATTTCTTTTGCTTTATCAAAGAACTTTTCTGGATGCTGTATATACTCTGGAAGGTCTTCAGGTTTTATTGTATCTCCTTCACAGAAAACAACTGCTTGTTCAATAACATTCTGTAATTCCCTTATATTACCAGGCCATGAATGTTTGTAAAGAAGCTTTATAGCTTGAGGATCTATCTTTTTCAAATTTTTACCCATCTTTATTGCAAACTTACGCATAAAATGATAAGCAAGAATCTCTATATCTTTACCTCTTTCTCTTAGTGGTGGAATCGTTAAGGTAATAACGTTTAATCTAAAGAATAGATCTTCTCTAAATTTTCCCTCTTTTACTGCTTCAATTAAATTCTTATTAGTTGCAGATATGAATCTTAGGTCAACTTTTTTGCTTATAACACTGCCAAGAGGACGAATCTCCATGTCTTCTAAAACTCTTAAGAGCTTTGCTTGAAGACTTAAAGGTAAATCTCCAATCTCATCAAGAAAGACTGTTCCACCATCTGCTATTTCAAGAAGTCCTTTTTTGTCTGAAGTAGCACCAGTAAAAGCTCCTTTAACAAAACCAAAAAGTTCACTCTCAAGAAGATTTTCAGGAAGACTTGCACAGTTTATTGCTACAAAAGGTTTCTTTTTTCTATAACTTGACTCATGAATTGCTCTTGCAAAGAGTTCTTTACCAGTTCCTGTTTCACCAAGAAGTAAGACATTTGTGGGAGTATTGGCAATTTTTTTTATCTTTTCAAATAGAAGTTTAATCTCCGGTGACTCACCGATTATTGATCCTAATTCGTCTTTTTCTCTGAAATTTGAAAATTTTTCAGTTTGTGTTTTATTTTCTGATGATCTAATAATTTTTTTAAGACAAGCTTTTACTTCATCATAAATGAATGGCTTAATAAGATAGTCTTCTACTTTAAGTTTTATTGCCTTAATAGCTGTGTTTATTGATGGATATGAAGTTGTAAGAATTATTTTTACCTTAGGATTTAAAATCTTAATCTTATCTGCCAATTCAATACCATCACCATCAGGTAGCTCTATCTCAATAATTGCAAAATCATGAAGATAAGAAGCATATATGTTTAAAGCTTGATGAAAGTTTGATGCACAATCAACAATAAAACCTTCTTTCTGTAAATAACTGCTTAGAGTTTCCCTTAAACTACTGTTTCCATCTGCAATTAGAAGTCTTTCGGTCATGAATCGTTTTCAAGGTTTAACAACACTTTAATGCTATCCTCCTCTACATGATGTTTTACAAAGCCCAATCTTTCTGCAAGTCCAAGCATATATGTATTAATCCTTAATATATCCATCCATATTCTTTTTACTCCTAAATCCTTTGCTACCTCAATAGCATAGCTACATAAAGCCTTTCCAACTCCCTTACCCTGCCATTCATCTTCAACAAGTATAGCCATATCTGCATCTATTCCATCGGGGTCACGAGAAATTCTAACATCGCCAATTATTTTTTCCTCTTCTGCTTCCTTTATTACACATACAAAGGCTAAGTTTCTGTCATAGTCAATCTGACAAAACTTAACAAGATTTTCATGTCTTAGATCAATTGCTCTTTGGAAAAATCTAAGACTTATGGTTCTTTCAGAACATCTTCCAAGAAGACTTGCAATAAGAGACTCATCTTCAGCTTTTATTGGTCTTAAAACTGCTTTTACACCATTTTTAAGCTCAACTTCCTTATAAAGATGAACAGGATATGGACATATACTTAAATGTGGTGGGCAAAACTCACCTTTTATAAATGTCTTTTTCTTTGGAGCAGTCTTGTCTAAGATTATGCTACAGTCAAGAGCGAATATTTCAGAGTCTGTGATAAATATGGGATTAATATCAAACTCTTTTATCTGAGGAAAATCAGATATAAGATATGAGAATTTTACAATAGTCTCTTCCAGTTTAATAAGCACACTCTCATAGTAAGGATATTTTTTAAGATATCTATAAATTTTTGTCTCTTCCATAAGTCTCCTTGCAAGGGTTTGATTTAATGGAGGAAGTCCAACTGAGTAATCCTCCAATGCTTCAAGAAGATGTCCTCCTGTTCCAAAAAGAATAACTGCTCCAAAGGTTGGATCTTTTTTAGCTCCGAGAGCAAGCTCATATCCATATCTTATAACCATTGGCTGAACTATAACAGAAGCATCAGGATCTCCATGTTCATTAGCAAGTGACTTAAGCCACTTAAATCCCTCAATAGCTCTTTCTTCATCTCTTATATCAAGAATAACTCCACCTTTTTTAAATTTATGTATTATTTTTGGTGTATCTATCTTTAAAACAATAGGATAACCTATTTCCGCGATTGCTTCTTTAAGTTCCTGTATGTTATTTGCCCTTTTTGTAAGAATTACAGGAATTCCATATGCAGAGAGTATTTCCGAGCCCTCAAAAAATGTGGGAACAGTTCTTCCTTGAGAGATTGCTCTTTCAATAATTTCTGTTACTCTTTCTGTATTAAAAGTTACGTCTTTAAGAATAGTTTGGGGAGTTTCAAGAAGTAGCTTAAGATTAAAGTCATATTTATACATATACATAAATGTTCTTACTGCCTGCTCAGGAGTTACAAATGTAGGAATTCCATTAGAGTCAAGCATCTCTCTTGCTTCACTAACTGATGATGCTCCCATCCAGTTTGTAAGGACAGGTTTATATGGATTTTCCTTTACTATTTTTATAACCCTCTGAGCTGTCTCTACTGGATTAGTTCCTAATGATGGAGTAAACATTATCAAGACTCCATCTACGTTTTTATCTTTAATAACTATTCTTAATGCATTCTCATAGTCCTCAGGTTTTGCATCTGAAACTAAATCGAGGGGATTTCTAATTATACGAGCAGGAACAATACCTTCTAAATCTTTTATAGTTTCTTGTGAAAACTCCGCAAGCTCTCCCTCAAGTTTAATAAGACTATCAACAGCGCTGACAGCTGGAGCACCTGCATTGGTAATTATTGCAAGTCTTTTGCCTCTTGGTCTTCTTTGTTTCGAAAGAGTTTCAGTTATATAAAACATATCAAGAGTCTCATCTACCCTTACAGCACCTGCTCTTTTAAAGGCAGTATCATAAACCTTGTCTTCTCCAGCAAGTAATCCTGAGTGAGTTATAGCAATCTCTTGAGACTCAACAAACTTACCTGATTTTACTATTACTATCGGTTTTGAAAAAGCAAAGGAACGCGCAGAAGTCATAAACTTTCTTCCATTTTTTATAGACTGCATATATATAACTATTGCTCTTGTTGAAGGATCAACACCAAAAAAATCTATAAGATCAGCGATGTCTATATCTATGTCAGAACCAAGAGAAACAAAGTAACTAAATCCAATATTTTTATCAGCTGCTCTATCTAAAAGAGCAACTGAAAGGGTTGCACTTTGAACTATTAAAGCAATATTTCCCTTATTAAGCTTTCTTCTGAAAAGACTCGCATTTAAATTTATTCCGGGTCTTATAAAGCCAAGAGTATTAGGCCCTAAAAGTCTGAAACCATATTTTCTATGAATTTCTTCTATTTTTTCTTCAAGATACATTGCATCCTTAACTCTTGTTCTGAAATCAGGACAAAGCAAAATAACTCCCTTGACACCCTTCTGCCCACATTCTTCAAGAACATCTAAGATGCCTGAACCACAGTCTTGAGCTATAACAACAAGATCTATCTCTTTTGAAATATCACTCAGTCTTCTGTAGGCTTCAACTCCCTGAATTGAGTCTGATTTTGAATTTACAGGATATACAATGCCCTTGTATTCTTCTCCGATAAGATTTCTAAAAACTGTATATCCAACTGTTCCAGGAGTATTTTCAGCTCCTATAACTGCAATTCTTCTTGGATTAAAAAAATACTCAAGATTATAAATTGACATTTTCCTCTCCTTCTAATATTCTTCCAATGCTAACAACATTATCATCAGCAGAAAGATCAATTATTCTTACTCCTGTTGTGTCTCTTCCTTGAGTACGAATTTGAGAAACCTTGAGCCTTATCATCTTACTATTACTACAAACTATTATCTCATCATCTTCCCTTACTTGAATAGATGAGACTACTTTTCCAGTCTTTGAAGAAAGCCTAATATTCTTTACTCCCACACCTGCTCTATGCTGTAGACGATACTCTTCAATTGGAGTTTTCTTACCAATTCCTTTCTCTGTAATTGTAAGAACAAAGGCACCTTCAGATAAAACATCAGCAGATACTACTTCATCCTCAGGCTCTGAAAATCTTATTCCAATTACACCACGAGCTGTCCTTCCCATAGCCCTTACATCTTCTTCGCTAAATCTTAATGCCATGCCCATTTTAGTAGCAATTATAAGCTGATTCTTCCCTGTTGTCTTTCTAACTGATATTAGTTCATCGCCTTCTTCAAGCTCTATAGCAAAAACTCCTTTTTGTCTTATATTTTTAAACTCTTCAAGAGATGTTTTTTTAACAAATCCCTTTTTTGTAAACATCATAAGATAACCTTCTTCAATATCCTTACATACCAATGCAGTAGTTATTTTCTCTCCCTCCTGAAGAGGTAAGAGATTTACAATAGCCTTTCCCTTAGAGAGTCTTCCAGCCTCGGGAATTTGATAAACCTTAAGACAATAGACTCTTCCAAGATTACTGAAAAACATTATATGATCATGCGTTGATCCTACTAAAACTGTCTCAAGATAGTCATCTGTAAGAGTCTCCATAGGAGTAAGCCCTTTGCCTCCTCTTTTCTGACTTCTGTAATCAGACAGAGAAGTTCTCTTTATGTAGCCAAGATGTGTAAGAGTTATTACCATATCTTCATGTTTAATGAAATCCTCAGGCTTTGTCTCCTTTTTTTCAGTCTCTATCTCGGTTTTTCTTTCATCTCCATATTTTTGCTTTATCTCAATAAGCTCTTCCTTAATAATATTTTTTACTAACTCTTCATTCTCAAGTATTGCTCTTAGTCGCTCAATTTCCTTAAGGATTTCTTCATAATCTTTTATGATTTTTTCTCTTTCTAAGCCTGTAAGTTTTTGCAGTCTCATATCAAGTATTGCTTGTGCCTGAATTTCTGTCAATGGAAATCTGTTCATAAGATTAATCTTAGCTTCCTCAGGATTTTGAGAGCTTCTAATTATAGAGATTATCTCATCAAGATTTTCAACAGCTATTTTTAGTCCAAGTAGTATATGGGCTTGGTGTTCAGCCTTCTTAAGATCAAAAGCCGTTCTTTTTATTACAACATCTTTTCTATGTTTTAGAAACTCCCATAAAGCTTCCTTTAAGTTTAAAATCTTTGGTTGACCATCAACTATTGCAAGCATTATTCCACCAAATGTAGTCTCCATCTGAGTATGTTTATATAGATTATTGAGAATTACCTCTGGCATCTCTCCTTTTCTAAGTTCAAGAACCACTCTTATGCCTTCTCTGTTTGATTCATCTCTTATTTCTGTTATTCCTTCAATTTTCTTTTCTCTTACAAGCTCTGCTATTTTCTCAACAAGCTTAGCTTTATTTACTTGATATGGAACTTCTGTGATTACAATTCTTTCTTTGAATCCTTTCGTGTCAGGTTCTGCTTCAATCAATGACAAACCTTTAGCCTTTTTAACCTTTGTTTCCCTTTCAATTTTAACCTTTGCTCTTATTTTTATAAGTCCTCTGCCTGTTAAATAGAGATCTCTAATTCCCTCAGTACCATAAATTATGCCACCAGTTGGAAAATCAGGACCTTTTACAATATCTAAGAGTTCTTCTACTGATATTTGAGGATGATCAAGAAGCTTAATCAATGCATCTACGATTTCATTAAGATTGTGTGGTGGTATATTTGTTGCCATTCCTACTGCAATTCCTGAAGAACCATTAATAAGAAGATTCGGAATACGGGCAGGAAGTACAAGAGGTTCTTGAGTTGTTGAATCAAAGTTTGGAACAAAAGGCACTGTTTCTTTGTCTATATCTTGTAATAACTCCTCGGCAATTTTTGTAAGTCTTGCCTCTGTATAACGATAAGCAGCAGGTGGATCACCATCAATAGAACCAAAATTACCCTGCCCATCTATCAATGGATATCTCATATTAAAGTCTTGGGCAAGCCTTACCAATGCATCATATACTGCCTGGTCTCCATGAGGATGATACTTCTTCAGAACTTCACCAACAACTCCAGCACATTTTGAGTATTTTTTACCAGCAAGCAATCCTTCACGAAACATGGCATAAAGAATTCTTCTCTGAACAGGTTTAAGTCCATCTCTTACATCAGGAAGAGCTCTACCTATGATTACGCTCATTGCGTAATCAAGGTAACTTGTCTTCATTTCCTCTTCAATACTAACTTTCAAAACATTTGGCATAAGTTACTCCTTAAATTTTTTGTATTATGAGGTTCATTTAGGATAAGATGGATAAAATTTATTTACATGTGCTACATGAGGAGACTTTACAGGAACCACATCTTGAATTTCCTTTCTCTAAGCCTCTTGTAGCAAAAGTAGAAAATTTCTTATTTAACTCATATGAGCCACATTTGGGGCATGAGATAGTCTTTTTACCAAAAACCAGGATCTCAAAATACTCTCCACAGTTTTTACACTCATACTCATATATAGGCATTTTTTCACCCCATAAAGTTTTGATTTTAGCTTTTTTATTATATCATAGCTTGCCTTATGCTAAAAAATTCTTTTAAAGTAAAAAGTTAAGACCATTTAAGAGGGAGGATTACGGTGATAAAAACACTCAGAAAAAATGCAAAATATTTTTATTTTCTATTTTTTATTGTAATAATCACCTTTATTTTCTGGGGCGTAGGCACTGTAGACAATCAGCCTACCAATACAGTAGCAGAAGTTGGTGGGCAAAAAATTACAACAGAGCGTTTCTGGAGACAGTATGATGAAACATTAAGAGTCTACAGAGAGGTATTTGGGCAAAAATCTTCCGAAGATTTGGAAAAAAAACTTAAGGAAAAGGTTCTTGAAGATTTAATTAATGAAGAAGTATTGCTTTATTTAGCAAAGAAATATAAAATTGAGGCAACAAATAAAGAAATCCAAGATGCAATCATTAACGATCCAAGATTCAAAAGAAATGGAGTCTTTCAAAAAGACATATATTTTCAGACTCTAAAGCTTAATAAGATAACTCCTGCTCAATATGAAGCTTTTCTCAAGAGAAACATAACTATTTCCAAAACTTTGCAAACTATTATGTTAGCAAAGGATAAAAGTGAAATATCTGATGAAGCTTTTTTGAACTCCTTTTTAATGTCAGTAAGAAAAAACATTCCAATAAAAATTAACAAAGAAGTATTGTCCTAAACTATGGAAAAATTTTTTGAACAACTAAGATGGCAAGATTTAATTGACATAGCGATTGTTTCTTTTATCATTTATAAGATATTTATACTGGTTAAGGGAACTCGTGCAGCAAGGATGCTTATTGGAGTTGGAGTATTACTTGCAATTTCTTTAATTTCAAGGTTTTTTGAACTCTATACTCTTGACTGGCTTATTCAAAGTTTCTGGACACAAATTGTTATCGTTTTAATAATTCTTTTTCAGCCAGAAATAAGAAAAGCTCTTGCTCAGATGGGAGAGACTCCTCTTTTTCATAGATTCAGTTCTGCTGGAGAAATGAAAACCATAGAGGAAATAGTAAAAGCCTCTCAAGCACTTGCCAACAAGAAGATAGGTGCTCTTATTGTTTTTGAAAGAGACGTAAGTCTTTCAGAATATATTGAAATTGGAGTACCTCTTGATGCAAGAGTAACGAAAGAACTTTTAATGAGCATCTTTCATCCTACAAGTCCTATTCATGATGGAGCAGTAATAATAAAAGGAAATAGAATTCTTGCAGCAGGATGTTTTTTGCCAATAAAATTAGGAGCAGATTTAAGCAAAACATATGGTACAAGACATAGAGCAGCTCTGGGAATAACAGAGGAGACTGATGCAGTAGCAGTAATTATTTCAGAAGAGACAGGCTCTATATCGCTTGCCTTTAATGGAAAACTTGAAAGTAATCTTGATATGGAAAAGTTACGTCAGACACTAACAAATCTGTTCACATCAGCGAGAGAAAGAAAATGAAGAGAACCTTTAGAAGATTTTTATCAGAAAACCTAACATTTAAAATAATCTCTATTGCATTGGCTATATTTTTATGGTTTTTTGTTACTTTTAAAGGTCAAACAGAAACCTCTTTGGAAGTTCCTATAGAGTTTAAAAATACTCCATCAGGGATGGAAATACTAAAACAGAATGTAAAAAAGGTAACAATCTCAGTCTCTGCAAGGGAAAGAATTCTTAAAGAATTAATGCAAAATAATGTCAGAGTTGTGATTGATCTATCTAATGTCAAGCTCGGTGAAAACCTAATTCCTATAACTAAATCTTCTGTAAAACTACCAAGAGGTATTGAGATACTAAGAATCGAACCTTCTCAAATTAAGATATACTTGGATGAAAAATCACAAAAGATAGTGCCAGTTAAGGTAGTTCTCACAGGTAATCCCTCAAAGGGATTTTATGTAGCAGCAGTAAGTTCTGAGCCCTCTTCTATTAAAATAGAAGGAGCAAAAAGAGAACTTGATAGAATCCGTGTTATTAAAACTGAAACTATAGATATAGAAGGAATAAGTGAAGATCTTAACATACAAGCAAAGATTAATCCAGAAGGTAAAATTTTTAGAACAGACAGAGATACTGTTTATGTAAATATTAAATTAAGGAGGCAGTTATGAGTATTTTTGGAACTGATGGCATAAGAGGCACCATAAATATCTATCCAATGACACCTGAGATATGTTTAAAACTAGGTATGTCTTTATGCTTTTTACTTAAAAGAAGACTCTCCCATAAACCTAAATTCTTAATTGGTAAAGACACAAGAATATCAGGATATGTTATAGAGTCTGCCTTAACATCAGGAATAACATCAATGGGAGGAGATGTATATCTTGTTGGTCCAATTCCTACTCCTGCTATTGCCTTTTTAGTAAAAAGCATGAGAGTTGATGCTGGAATAGTAATATCAGCATCTCATAATCCATTTAGTGACAATGGAATAAAGATATTCTCTAACAATGGTTTCAAGCTTGCAGAGGAGATTGAAAAAGAAATTGAAATTTTAATAAATGACAGTAATTTCCCCTATGAAAGACCTTCTGCAAAGGATCTGGGAAAGGCATACAGAATTGAAGATGCACAGGGAAGATATATAGAGTTTATAAAATCAACTCTTCCTAAGGATTCAAACTTTGAAGGCCTAAGAGTCGTAATTGATCCTGCAAATGGTGCTGCTTATAAGATAACTCCAACATTGTTTCATGAACTTGGAGCTGAAGTTATTACGATTAATGATAAACCTGATGGATTAAACATAAACAAAGACTGCGGAGCCCTATATCCTGAGTGCCTTATAAAAAAAGTAAAGGAAACACAAGCACATTTTGGAATTGCTCATGATGGAGATGCAGACAGGACAATTCTTGTAGATGAAAAAGGAAACATAGTAGATGGTGACCTTATTCTGACAATACTGGCACAAGATTTAAAGAATGAGAGAAAACTAAAAAAGAATACTGTTGTAGCAACAATAATGACCAATATGGGAGTAGAAAGATACTTAAAAAATTTAGGCATAAAACTAATAAGAACAAAGGTTGGAGACAAATATGTAGTTGAGGAAATGCTAAGAGGTGGATACAATCTTGGAGGAGAACAATCAGGACATATAATATGCATGGACTATACAAATACAGGAGATGGACCAATTACCGCAGTTCAAATTGCATATATAATTAAGAAAAATCAAATATCTTTAAGCGAATTAGTAAAAGAAATCCCCCGATATCCGCAGGTTCTAAGAAATATACAAATTCCAGAAAAACTCTCAAAGGAAGAGGTTAAAAAAGCAGTAAAGCAAATATCAGAGAAAGCATGCCTACTTGAAAAAGAAATGAATGGAAGAATCGTTATAAGACCTTCAGGAACAGAGCCTAAGATAAGAATAATGGTAGAAGACGAAGATCAAGAAAGATTAAAAAAAGTTTTAGCTGAAATTGAAGAAATAACATATAAAATATTAAATTCTTAGTAATATTCTAAAAACAAGCAATTCCGTGAAAATTAATTATTACTAAGTTTATTTCAAATAGTCAGGAAAAGCTTGAAAATTTTAGCTTTTCATTATATTTATCTGGATAAGGCTTTTCCTTGTAAGATTTATCTGATTTACTAAGGGATTCTTTAATAAAGGTATTAATAGAACTTTTTCATAAGATCCTTGAGCTTTTCCAGATATGGTTCATGACTTACAAGTGGTTTTTCCTTTATTATCGGTATATTTTCCTCAAATGTAGGCTTTTCTTTTTTGTATAGAATTCCTATTGGAATTTTATCTCCCCATTCAAGAGATTTTTCAAAGGCTTTTGTTCTGTCATAAGGATCATACTCTTCAGGGATTCTGTATACTCTTTGCCTGTACCACTCAAATGTATTTATTTTATTAAAGCTAACACAAGGCTGAAGAATGTCTATAAGTGAAAAACCTTTATGATTTATAGCTTCTTTAAACAAATACTTAAGATGCTCAATGTCTCCTGCAAAACCTCGTGCTACAAAACTACAATCTAAAGCTATTGCCATTGCAAGAGGATTAAACTGCTCTGAAAAAACTCCAAAGGGTTGAGTCTTTGTTACCATGCCTTTCATTGACGTAGGAGATGCCTGTCCCTTGGTTAAACCATATATCTGATTATCATGAACAAAAAGTTTTACATCTATATTACGTCTTATTGCATGAATAAGATGATTTCCACCTTCACCATAGCAGTCACCATCTCCTGCAACTGCAAAAACTTTAAGAGCACTATTTGCAAGCTTTATCCCTGTTGCTACTGGAAGTGTTCTTCCATGAAGCCCATTAAATGTATGACATTTTGTATAATGTGGGAATTTACCTGCTTGTCCAATGCCAGATACAATCACAAACTCATAAGGATTCAGTCCAAGTTCTACCACTGCTTCATTAAAAGCTCTGAGAATTGAAAAATTGCCACAACCAGGACACCAAGCAGGCTGTTTACCTTTATAATCCTGTAATGTAGGCATAAACCTTCTCCTTTAACTCATCTACTGTAAAAGGTCTTCCATCAAATCTATTTATATGCTTTTTAATTTCTAAACCTGTTTCCATCATAATTAGCTTTGCAAACTGACTTGTAGCATTTTGTTCTATATTTAAAATAAGTTTTGCATTTTGTAAAATATTAAGCCAGCTTTTGTCCTCTGAAAAAGGATAAATTTCGCTAAAGTGTAACATGGCTATCCTGAACTTATCTGAAAGCTCATCAACAACTTCTCTTACTATTCCATAAGTTGAACCCCAGCATACTAAAACTATCTCTGGATTCCCTTCACCGTAAAGATTAGGGGGTGAAATTTCTTTCTTGATAAAAGGCAACTTCTTAAAAAGTCTCTTTTCGACCATTTTAATTCTTGTCTCAGCATCCTCAATTATGTGTCCTTCTTCGTCATGCTCATCACTGTCTGTTACAACCAAATGATTTGCATCGCCTGGTACTCCTAATGGTGAAATACCTGTCTCTGTTAAAAGATGACGTTTATATTCTTTAAGGTTTCTAAAATTATCACCTCTTAATCGGTAGTCTTCATATTTAAGCTTTGAAAGGTCAAACTCTAAATAACTCCATTGGGAATCAGCCAAATACTGATCTGTAAGAATTATAGCTGTTATTTGATATTTTTCTGCTAAATCAAAGGCTTTGTTAGTTAAATAAAAAGCCTGTTCAGGTGATCCAGGGGCAAATATTACCTTAGGGAACTCACCATGACCAGCAAAAAGAGCAAAAAGTAAGTCTGCCTGTTCAGTTCTTGTTGGAAGTCCTGTGGCAGGTCCCGGTCTTTGGGCAAGGGCTATTACAATAGGTGTTTCAGTCATTGCTGCAAGGGATATCCCCTCTACCATAAGGGCAAATCCACCACCTGATGTTCCTGTCATAGCTCTTACGCCTGCAAAGGAGGCTCCTAAAGCCATGTTTATAGCTGCAATTTCATCCTCTGCCTGTTCAACAACAATACCGAAATCTTTTGCATTTTCTGCTACGAAATTAAATATTCCTGTTGAAGGTGTCATAGGATAGGCTGAATAAAACTGTAGTCCTGAGGCAATAGCACCTAAACCTATTGCTTCATTACCAGTTATAAGCATCTTAGGTTTTTCAAACCCAGAAACCATGAAGGAACAAGTAAGACATTTTTCCTTTGCAAATTTATAACCTGCTTCTGCTGACTTAAGATTTGCCTGAACTATTTCGTCTCCTTTTTTCTTAAAGGTTTTTCTTATCATTTCATACATTATTTCGGGATTCATTCCCAGCATGCCTAATACTGCACCAACTGCTACTGTGTTTGCCATTATTTTATTTCCACCATAGGTTAAAGCAAGCTCTGTTAGAGGTATATCCAGAAAATTGGGTTTATCAAACCTTTGTTTGAGATATGAGGAATCATATAGTACATGACCTTGCACACTTAGTTCCTTTTCATGCTGATTTATACTTTCTAAATCAAGGGCAACGAGAACATCAATAGAACTTCTTGATGCAGTTATTTGTCTGTCTGAGATTCTTATCTGATAAAAATTATGCCCTCCCCTTATGCGGGATTCATAATCTTGATGAGTAAAGACATAATAACCTGCACGTGCAAAAATATGTGCCAGGGTATCGCCTATTGTCTGGATACCCTGGCCTGCTTCTCCACCGATTTTTATAGAGTAATCCATTATGTTGGTGTCACTCCATATTTTACTATATTTATCAGTGTATCATCAGGCTTTGGAAGTCCTGCAATCTTCCATGCAACGATGGGATCAATCAATTTTTCTGCTATACAGTTTTTTGGTTGGTGAACATTTTTACATACATAGTTTAAAACTGGAAAATAATTATATTTTTTGTAGTATTCATTTATAAACCTTACTATCTCAAGCTGATCTTTATTTAAAACTCCCAAGCCCTCTCTGAAAGCAATCATCTGAGCAACTTTTTCATTCCAATCATTAATGTTCTTTAAGTAGCCTTCTTCATCTAAAGCTACGGTTTTTTCCATTTCCTTTACTTCAGATACAATCTCAGGCTTTTCTCTCATAAATCTTTCTCTTTCCTCAAAATTCTTTATGAATTGACCTATCTGCACTCCGAGATGGACACATTTAATGTTGTTCATGCAATCATCGGCATCTTTTTTATCAAGATGAGTAATAAGTTCAGAGACTCCCTTCTGTAGTCTAATGATGTAAGACTGCTTTTCTTCATTATAATAAATATTAATCTTAAATCCCTGTTCATTAATTTCTGGATACATCTCAATTATTTTTGCCTTTAAATCATTAATTGTGTAAGCCATTTTCTCCTCCTATCTAATTCTATTTTCTACTTCTTGCCAGTTAATGTTCTTAAAAAATGCTTCAATGTAATCAGCTCTTTTAATTCCATAGTCAAGCATAAAGGCATGTTCAAAAACATCCATAATAAGTAAAGGATTGCAGCCTGTTGGATGTCCTACATCATGCTCATTAATCCAGAAATTAATTAGTTTTCCTGTTAGAGTATCCTGATAAAGAACTACCCAGCCTATACCTCGCATCGTTGCAGTTGCTTTGAAGTCCTTAGTCCAGTTTTCAATACTACCAAAGTTTTCATTAATTAGCTTTGCGATTTTACTGTTTTCAGGAATAACTCCATCGCCACCGAGATTTTCAAAATAGTATTCATGAAGTCTAACTCCATTCCATTCCCATCCAAGTCTTCTTTTAAGCTCAGCATATTCAGCAGTGGCTGTCTTGCCTTCCTTAAGCATGCTATCTAATATCTCAAGAATTTTATTTGTATTGGTAACATATCCCTGATACAAAGTGAAATGATTTTTAAGTAAAGTCTCGCTAAATCCGGGCATGCCTATTAGTTTAGAATAATCTTTAGCTTGATAATTCATAATCTCCTCCTAAGTAAAAAATTATAATAAATATTAACAAATAAAATTTTGATTGTCAATGCTTATATTTAAGATTTGTGGTTACTGGATCAAAATGTCAGACAAGACTTCTTCTAAAGTGTAGCTCTAAGGAAAGGTGGTTTAATGAGGAAAACATGTATTTTTACAGAGGTAATTAAGCCTTAGACAGGCTCAATAGCTCTTAAGATCAAGTTATAGGCAAACTTTAAGAATAAAGAATAAGAATTTTAGTAACTTTAAAAAGAAACATACTGATTGAAAAAGATCTACATGAGCCTAAGAAAAAGAGAGTTTGCCGAAAACATAAGGAGGATATAGCCTAGTTTCACCTATTCAGAGTATCATTCCTCTCATTTTGACTAAAAGACACGGAAGGTTCCATTATCAAGTAAAAATTAGTATAAAGATGTAAACTAAAGACAGGAAAAGACAGAGATACTGTGGGAAGGCAAAAGATTTATAAAAAGATAACTGGCGTAGAAAGTAAAGGGAAGAGTATTCAAAAAATAAAATTCTTCATCAGCGGATCATTCAGGGCTTTAAATCTTGAGGTTAGTAAGAACGCAAATAGAAGAGTCAACAGAGAAATTATTTATTGCCTATTAAAAAAGGATTTCATTCAAACACTAAGAATAAAAATTGATAAAATATGGTTATGATTAAATGGATATTTAAGGTTTTAATTATCTCTTGCTTAGTCTATGTTGTTTACATATTTAGTTATCCCCTTTTGGTAGATGTTTCATCTTTAAAAAATAAAAATCCAGAGTTGACTTCCATGATGAAGTATAGAATTAAACAATGGCAAAAAGAGGGAAAAAATATAAAGATAAAACAGATATGGATACCAATTAATATGGTATCGCCCTATCTTATTAAGGCTGTTTTAATCGGAGAGGATGACAAATTTTACCGTCACTCAGGTTTTGACATTGAGGCAATAAAAAAAGCCATAGAGAAAGATATAAAGGAAAGAAAACTGAAGTATGGCGGCAGTACAATAACTCAGCAGTTGGCAAAAAATCTTTATCTTAATCCATCCAAAAATCCTGTGAGAAAGATTCAAGAGGCAATAATTACATTGAGACTTGAAAAAACTTTATCTAAAAAAAGAATTCTTGAACTATATCTTAATGTTGCTGAATGGGGAGAAGGAATTTTTGGTATAGAGGCAGCCTCTAGATACTACTTTGGAAAATCAGCATCAGAACTTACTCCATTAGAAGCAGCAAGGCTGGCTGCTTGTCTTCCAAATCCAATAAAATACAGTCCTGTTGGAAACTCAAAATTTATTGAAAGAAGAACAAAGCTTATATATTTCATAATGCAAAAAAGAGGGATAATTAAGGAAGACTACACTGAGACAAATAAAAATGAGTCTTTACCTGATTTACAGGAAAAACAAGATGAAAATACTTCTAAGGATGAATCCGTCCAGACTCAGATAAAATAGTCTTAATCTTCTCAAAAATTGGTAAGTTTATAAGTTGCTCAAAAGACACTGGAAGTTTTCTCTGCCAATTAGGATACTGAGTTGTTGTTCCAGGAAGGTTTGTCTGTTCCTCAGTAAGTATTATATCTTCAGGATATAAAAGTAAATATCTTGATTGAGTTTTTGCAAGGAATTTTACTATTCCAATGAGAATTTCCTCAACTATAGATTCTTCTTCAATTAAGCCTTCTTTCTTTAAGATATCAAGAATTTTTTCTTTATCCCTTTTTCTTTCTGATAATGCCTTTTCAGACTGATCTTCATCGAAGATTGAAAACTTTTTTCTTAGTTCTATATCTCTTCCATACCAGAATCCTTTAAATGTTGGTAAATCATGGGTTGTTATACTACATAATGCATCTTCAGGATAGACACTGTAGTGTTTATATCCATATAGATCTTTTTCAAAATAAAATACCTTCCATGAGCAGATTTTTCTTTTAATAAGTTCTTCTTTCATCCATTCTTCTGCTGTTCCAAGATCCTCTCCAATAACTCCTGTTTTATTTATCTGACTTTCAAGAGTAATTATTCCAAGCAAGTCTTTCCAAGGATGTTTTATATATGCACCTTCATGAGGAGTAGCACCTTCAGGTATCAAGAAGGCTCTAAAAAGTCCAAGTGCATGGTCAATTCTTAGAAGATTTGTCTTCATATTAGCTCTTAAAAGTTTTATAAAAGGTATATAGGCTTTTTCTCTTAATTTAAAAGGAACTAAGGCAGGAAATCCCCATTTCTGTCCTTTGGGATTAAAATCATCAGGGGGAGCACCATACTCTAAAGAAAGCGCATATATTTCCTGATGAATCCATACATCAAAACTTTCCTTGACTGAACCAAAACCAAGATCAATTAATACTGGATAGTTCTTTATCTCCTTTAACTCCTCTTGCACAAGCCATTGAAGATACTCATAAAAAAGAACCTCTTTATTATTTTCAGAATAAATCATAGAAAGTGTTTCTTTGTCTGCTCTCTTAAGTTTCTCCTCCCAATTATGCCAGTTCTTACCAAACTTTTCTCTTAAAAAACAAAAAACTGAGAAGTATTTTAAATCCTCTCTCATTATCGGACAAAGACTATTTTTATAATCAATGAACTTTTTTCCCTCATACTCTTCATTAATATAGGATTTATAAAATTTTTCAAACTCCTTTTTAAGTGATTCCATCTTTTTTTTCCATACATAGGAATAATCAAAAAAATCTTCATTTATTTCTTCTACGGGACATTTTGACAAATAAAGAGGAGTTCTAAACTGTCTTGATATCGCAGAGTAAGGACTTATACCATAAAAATCATCAGGATCGTTTAGATGAAGAGGATTTATACTTACAAAACCTCCAAGAGATTTTATATACATTAAAGACTCTTTAAGATGAGAAAAATCTCCTTCTTTTTTATTTCCTCTTAAACTCCAAAGATTAAGATGCAATCCCCAAGTTTTACTCTTGAAGGGAACAAAACAACTGTCAGGAACAACTATTAAGATGCTTCTATGAACTGATTTTTCAAGAAAAACGTTTATAATGTAGTAACCTATGCGAAGTGGAGGAATTTGAATATTATATTTAAAATACAATTCTCCATCAAAAGCTTTTTCTTCTTTATTAAAATTATCAAGATCAAGAGAAAAACTTAATATTTCACCTTCTTGTCCTAAATCTCTAAATGGATAAATCTCAATATGACATTTTCTGTTATTTTCCCTTAGATAAAGCTTTATTTCCTCTCCTGGTTTAACTACATAGACAGGCTCTAAATAGTTCCTCAATGAACTTTTTTCAAGGAATTCAATCCAGCTAATAATACTTTCTTCATCAATACTTATTCCCATAGCAGAAATTAATCTAATCTTTGTTTCATAGGAAGTATCAATTCTTTGACCTTTGTAGTTGTAGTAAAAAGGAATTATTCCTATTAGATCTGAAAGCTTACATATCAATTGTTGAAGGTTCTTCAAGGTATAACTCTCCAGCGTCATAGTCATAAGCAAAAAGTTCTGCGTATCTTCCCCAGTCTATAGCTGTTTCAAGTTGATTCCATGCTTCCTCTGGTGTAAAATGATTCTTGAGAATGTCAATGAAAAATTCATCTGATACCCTATGTTTTGATATAGTTGATAAAACCTGAAGTATTTGCTTAATAAGTTGAACATTTTGTAATGCAGAATCTTTAAATATCTCTTTTTTCTCAAGAGTATCAGCCTCTGCCCATCTTTTTCCCTTTTCAGTAAGAATAAAATCACCCTCTTTTACTTCCCCAAAATCAAGTATTACTGAGGCTTCTATCAATGGAAATATATCATCAACTTCCATGCTTAGTTCAGAACTTAGAGCATAAATATCAACCCTTCCGCCTTTGTCATGAACAAGTTCAACAAGTCCTGCAATAGCACCAACTTTTGCATGGGGAAGAAATTGATATCTACCTGCAGCAAGAAGAAATGGAATTTCTTCAGGTGGTTTTATAAGAACTGTGTATATTTTATCTAACAAAAATTTAAAATCTCTTGAGTTTCTGTCTCTTGGATAGGGAAGTTCAACAGGAATATCTGCCTTGATCTTTCCAGGATTATGAGTCAATATAACAGCCCGAGAAGACATACTTACAGCCTCTTCAATGTTATGAGTAACAAGAACAACAGCCTTTGCTGGTATTTTACCTGCTCTCCATAAATCAATAATATCTCCACGAAGATTATCTGCTGTAAGAACATCAAGTGCTGAAAAAGGCTCATCCATCAAAAGAATCTCAGGTTCAACAACAAGTGCTCTTGCAATTCCTACTCTCTGACGCATGCCACCACTCAGCTCTCTTGGATAGGCATCTTCGAATCCATCAAGTCCTACAAGATCAATTGCTTTTATTGCTTTTTCATTCATCTCCTCTTCGCTCAAACCTTTACCCACAAGTCCAACCTTAACATTTTCTAAAACTGTAAACCATGGAAAAAGAGCAAAGCTTTGAAAAACCACTGCTATTTTTGCATTAGCTCGCTTAAGAGGAACTCCCTTATATAAAACCTGCCCTTCAGTTGGCTCAACAAGTCCTGCGATTATTCTTAAAAGAGTTGATTTTCCAGCGCCAGACTGTCCAAGAATTGATACAAACTCACCAGAGTATATTTTAAGATTTATGTCCTCTAAGACTGTAATCTCTCTTCCTCTACCAACCATAAAAGATTTTTTAATACCTACTGTTTCAATAATAATCTCTCTTTCCATAACTACTCCAAAGTATATTTTGCTTTAGCAATAATAAAAAGTCTTTTCCAAAGAAGTCTATTTATTCCAACAACTATAAGAGACATAGAACATGTAGCAAGCAGTAAAAGACCAAAATTTCCTGAAGCAGAGGATTGACTTATCAAAGCACCAAGTCCTGCAGTATGCATAATTTCTCCTCCAAATGAAACATACTCACTTACAATTGTAGAATTCCATGCTCCTCCACTTGCAGTAATCAATCCAGTAATAAGATAGGGGAATATTCCTGGAAGTATAAGAACCTTCCATCTTCTGAGTCCTTTTATACCGTAAGCTTTGGAAATTTCTATTAAATCCTTGGGAATTGCACTTGCTCCTGCTATTATATTAAAAAGTAGATACCATTGTGTGCCAAGAAGCATTAAAAAGATTGCACCTATGTCTAATCCTCCACCAAGTTTAATAAGAAAAAGAAGAATCACTGGAAAAACCGCTGTAGCAGGAACACTTGCTGCTATCTGAACTATACCTTGCAATATTTTTGCTGCTTTTGGATTTAAGCCAATATAAACTCCAACAGGAAGTGTCCAGGAAAGAGCTATTAATAAAGCTACGAAGACTCTTAGTAAAGAATAAAAAGCAGATTTTACTATTAAAACTATATCACTTAGAGTAACATTTGAAACCAATCCAATAGCTTTTATAATAGCCCATATAATTGATATTAAGACAATCATTAGAAACAAAAATCCTAAGATTTTACTTATATTATTCATAACAGGACTGTATGCTAAGGAAAATCTCTTGTAACTCAACTTTTCTATTTGATTAATCGTTCTACTAATTAATTCTATTATTTTTTTTATAAAAATAGATCCAGAAAAAAGATTTAGCACAAAGGATTCTCTTTCCTCTTCAGGTGGAACTGTCTCTATTCTAAATTTTTGTGACCATACAATAAGAGGTCTCCATATGAAAAGATCAAGAATAATTATTAAAAAGATCATTGTACCTAATCCATAAACTATGTATTCAATCTCTCCTTTATTTGCTGCCGTTTGAATATAAGAGCCAAGACCTGGTAGCCTAAAATCTTTATCTTCAAGAATAAACATCTCACAGGCCATAAGAAAAAACCATCCTCCTGCTACACTCATCATACTATTCCAGACAAGTCCTATCGCACTAAAGGGAAGATCAAGTCTTAGAAATTTAGAAAATTTATTAAATTTGAAAACTTTGACTACTTCTTTCATTTCTTTTGGAATAGTATTTATTGAATGATAAAAGCTGAATGTCATATTCCATACTTGTCCTGTAAAAATAAGAAGAATACAAGCAAGTTCAATTCCGATTCTTTTACCGGGAAACAAAGCTATCATTGCCAAAACAACACCAGGTAAAAAGGAAAGAACAGGAATTGACTGAAGAATATCAAGTAAAGGTATCATTATTTTTTCATGAATCCTGCTTCTTGAAGCAGTATATCCATACCATATAGAAAAAGTTAAAGACAAAATATAGGCACAAAAGATTCTTGCAAGAGACTGAAGAGCATAATACGGAATATTTGAAGGATTTAACTCTATCTCTAAAGTTTCCTCATAAGGAGTACCCCATTCTGATGCAATATATATGATAAAAGAAATGATTCCTAAAACAATAAAAATTACCAATACATCAATTGCTCTTATCCTAAATGTTTCAGCAGGAATAGAGATAGGTATCTTCATTTTAAACTCCTTCAGGAAAAAAATCTTAAAATTATAAAACAATTAGAGTAAAATTTACTACAATGGTTTTAATTTTCACATATCAAGAATTAAGCTTATAATCCTTAAAAATTTGATAAAATATTACGATGAAATCAAAGAAATTATTTAAAGGACTTATACTTATCTCTATTTTTCTTCTCTTTGGTTGTTCAGATCAAAAAACTACAGTATTTATTCTTTCAAGTTATGATGACAAAGATGTCTGCGGACAGCCACAGGTTGAAGGAGCTACAGATGCATTAAGAGAGCATCTTAGTAATATAAAAACAGAAAAGATTTATCTTGACTTCCGAAGAGCATCTGAAAGAGAGCTTGAAGAAAGATGTAATAATTTCATAATAAGCGTTAAATCTCAAAATCCTTCTTTGATTATCACAATTGATGATGCTGCCTTTCAATGTGCTGCCAAACATCTTATGGGAGATAAAATACCTGTTGTATTTTCAGGCCTAAATATTACTCCAGAGAGTTATAATTCTAAATACAAATTCATGGAAGAAAGAAAGCCTATTAAAAACTTTACAGGTATTTATGAAAAACTATTTGTATCAAAGCAGATAGAAATGCTGGAAGTTTTACTTGGAAAGATTGAAAAAATTGCTATTATTTATTCCACAGATTTTATGGGAAATGCTCTTAAGGAACAAGTTATTTATGAACTTAAAGATTCAGATTTTAAAAACAAAATTGTTCTTTATCCTGTAAGCTCTCTTCAGGAACTTATATTAGCTACAGAAAATATAAATAAAAGAAGAGATATCATAGCTTACTATCCCTTTGTTATGTCAATAATAAATGGAAAGGTCCTTACAATATCAGATGTGGCACCTATAATGATAAATAAAATTAAAAAGATTGATCTTGTAATTAACCGACAGTTTGTTGAACTTGGATTTTTTGGTGGCATATCTGTTGATTTCTATAAAATGGGATTCAGAGCAGGTGAAATGGCTTTTCATATCTTGACTACAGGTAAAATATCAGATTTAGAAATTGAAGACGCAGCAAGTTTTGTGAGAATTTTAAACTTAAAAAGAGCAAAAGATATAAAATTTAAAATTTCTGACGAGAAACTATCTTTATTTGATGAGATTATACAATGAATATACAATTTTTTGATGATTTATCCAATTTTTTAAGAGTATCTTTTCTTTTATTCCATTCAATATTTTTTTATCACTTTATTCGTTGGCGTAAAATCATAAAACCTCAATTTGATAAAAATATTGTAAAATTCTTTTTTATAATCGTTTCTCTCAATGTTATTCTTAACTCAATAATTCTTCTAAGAAACTTAACAGAAGAATACTACTTTTATTTGATTGCTCTAAATATTGCAATAATTAGTTTAGTCGTCTTTTATGAAAATAAAAAAATCTTTAATCTTAAGTTTTACTATCTTTTGTTTGCTCTATTATTTGTACTTATCTTTTTATTTAAAGAAAGCAAAATTTTAATATCTTTAGGACTTTTCTTGATTGGTGTCTCTTATTTTCATGTAGTTGTTAAGAAGGAAGTCCTTGAAAATAAAGAACTCTATGTTTTTTTAGGGTTGTATATTATTTTTCTTGCAGTATACATAGTTTATCAATCGTTGTTAATTAATTTTCTTGCCACTCTTTCAGTTTTCTTAAGCCTTTCTTTAAGAACAAAAATTTTTTATGAAGAAAAGATAAAAGCTTATCTAATATATTTTGGATCTTTTGTTTCAATAGTTTCTATTTTACTTTATCTCTCATGGAGATATATTGAACATTTCAAAAATATTGATATTTATCATAAACAACTTAGTATGCACAGAATTTCTTTTGAAATAAACGATAAAATAAATTTTTATAGTAATTTAATAAGACATATAGCTTCATCTTATGAACTAAAGGATAAAATCAATAAAGGCTCAGAGGAGTTAAATAAATATCTTTCCTATCTAAATCAAATATTTGATACAAATTTAGTATGGTTTATAGACAAAAATGGAAAGGTAAAAGCTTGCTCTGCTGAACACAGAAAAACCATGATTAATCAAGATGTAAGCTTTAGAAGATATTTTAAGGAATCAATGCAGGGAAAACTTTCAGTTTTTATTGGAAGAGGATTATATACAGAGAAAGATGATATAAGAATTTCTTATCCTGTTTATGAAGGAGAGAAAATAATTGGAGTTCTTGTTTTTCAGTTTGATATAAGTAAAAATTTTAAAAAACAAATGAATATTGAAAATATAATTATGGCTCATTCCTCTGGAGGAGTTTTGATAGGCACGAAAGAACTAAGGAATAGACTGCTTTTTGATTATCCCCCTGAAGAACTTAAAAAAGTTTATGAAGAAAAAATATTTGGAAAAGATATTCTTGTACCCTCTGGATTCAAAAAAATTAATGAAAATTTACTTGAAGACTTTCAAGGAAAAAGATGGATTATTGTTAAACATGAAATTAACAAAGAATGGTGGCTTTTAAGTTTTGTAAATCTATCTTTTTATATGCAGCTTAATAACATCTTTCACATTATTTTTATTTTTATTACACTATTTTCTCACTCTATTGCTGTAAGAAGTCTTGAAAAATTTAGAAATATTGTGCTTAATCTTGTTGAAGAAACAGAAGAAAAGAAAATAACTCTTGATTCTCTCAATACTGGTGTAATCTATACTGATTTTGAAGGAAAAATTAAGTATCTTAACAAAGAAGCAAGAAGACTTCTTGAACCTTCAGAAAATCCCATTGGGAAACAACTAAAGGATCTATTAAATCTTAAAGAAAATGAACATTCTAAATACAAAGTTTTAAAGTTAAAAGATAAAGAAATTCCAGTGATATATACGGAAAATCCTGTATTGATAAAAAATACAAAATTTGGCGATGTTATAACAATTCAAGATGCTACAGAAATAATTAAAACACAAGAACTATCAAAGAGACTAGAAAGAATGGATATACTTACAAAGATATCTGCAGGAATTGTCCATGATTTTAACAACTATCTAATGGTTTTAACAGGTAATTTATCTTTACTTAAAGAACTTGAAACATCACCAGATAAAAGAAAAAATATAGAAATAATGCTTGAAACTACAAAAATAATGGCTACAATTATTCAAAATTTAAGAGATTTAAGTCCAGATTTTATAAGAAAAAAGGAAAAAATAAATATTGTAGAGGTTGTAAAACACTCAGCTGAGTTTGTCTTAAATGGAACAGATGTAAGATATACTATTGAATCAGAGCCTAAAGTTTTCTATATTTATGCTGACAAGACACAGTTATACAGGGTATTTCAGAACATTATAATGAACTCTAAACAGGCAATGCAAAATAAGGGAAAGATAGAGATAAAGATACAAAACTATATAAATCAATTTGAAACTAAGGATTTGAAGAAAGGAAACTATGTCTGTATAACAATAAAAGATTCAGGACCAGGAATTCCTCCTGAATATATAGACAAAATTTTTGATCCTTTCTTTACAATGAGAAAAGAAGGTAGAGGACTTGGACTGACTGTAGTAAAAAATGTTATAGAAAAATTACAAGGAAAAATAGAAGTAGAAAGTAGATTAGGAGAGGGAACTACCTTCAGGATATATATTGCAGCCTTAGAGGATATTTAGTTTTTTAAGAGTTTCTTTAAGTTCTTCAAGAGTATAAGGTTTATTGAGAATTCCTTTAAATCCTAATTTTTCATATTCAGCAACTGAAGGATCATTAAAGTATCCGCTTGATATTACAGCGTTAATGTTTGGATCAATTCTTTTAAGTTCTTGAATTACTTTCATTCCTGACATTTCCGGCATAATAAGATCAACAAACACAACATCAAAAAAATTCTTTGAACTTATTTGAGAAGCAAATACCTCAATTGCCTTTCTACCATCCTCAGCAGTAACTACTTCAAAATCCAAAAACTCAAGCATAGCCTTTAAGGTTTCTCTAACAAACTCATCGTCATCTATAACAAAAGCCCTTTTTTGCATCTATTGGATTATAACATAAAATTTGCGATTTTATTATCTTTTTTGGTATTTTTATTGAAATAAAAATTTTTGGAGGTAAAGAATGAAAACAACAAAATCTGAAAAACTTTATAAAAAAGCCTTAAATCTAATGCCAGGTGGAGTTAACAGTCCTGTAAGAGCATTTAAAGCTGTAGGTGGAAATCCTCTATTCATTGCAAAGGCAAAGGGTTCAAAAATCTATGATGTAGATGGTAATGAATATATTGACTATGTGCTTTCATGGGGACCTTTGATTCTTGGGCATGCCTATCCATCTGTTGTTAAAGCATTAAAGAAAGCTATAGAGAGAGGAACAAGCTATGGAGCACCAACGGAACTTGAAATAAAGCTTGCCGAACTTATAAAAAAAGCCTTTCCCTCAATGGAAAAAATTCGTATGGTTAATTCAGGAACAGAGGCAACCATGTCAGCAATAAGGGTAGCAAGAGGATTTACAAAGAGAAATAAAGTTGTAAAGTTTGAAGGATGCTATCATGGGCATGTTGATGGTCTTTTAGTTTCTGCTGGATCAGGTGCTGCTACATTCAGTATTCCAGATAGTCTCGGAGTTCCCCAATCATACACTTCAGAGACAATTGTTCTACCCTTTAATGATACAGAGGCATTTAAAAACACTCTCAAAGAGCACTGGAAAGATATAGCATGTGTTATAGTTGAACCAGTTATTGGAAATATGGGATGTATTTTACCGAAGGAAGAGTTTTTACAAGCTTTAAGAGAGGAGACAGAAAAATACGGAATTGTTCTTATTTTTGACGAAGTTATGACAGGCTTTAGAGTATCCTTTGGTGGTGCGCAACAGTACTATGGCATTAAACCTGATCTGACATGTCTTGGTAAAGTTATTGGAGGAGGACTTCCTGTTGGTGCCTATGGGGGTAAAAAAGAGATAATGTCACTTGTAGCACCTGAAGGAGGAGTTTATCAGGCAGGCACACTTTCAGGAAATCCTATTGCAATGACTGCTGGTATTGAGACATTAAAGGTGCTTTCAAAGGTATCTACATATAAAAAACTTGAAAAAAAGATGCAGTATCTTGAAGAAGGACTTAGAGATTCAGCAAAAAAAGCAGGAGTAAAGGTCAAATTTTACAGAGCAGGCACAATGTTCTGTACATACTTTACTGAAAATGAAGTTATAGATGCAAAAACAGCAAAAACTTCAGATACAGAAAAATTTAAAAAGTTTTTCTTAGGAATGCTTAAAAATGGTATTTATCTTGCACCATCTCAATTTGAAGCAGGATTTATTAGTCTTGCCCATAGCGAAAAGGATATAGAAAAAACTATAAAGGTAGCTTATAAAATATTTAAGGAACTATGAGTTTTTTAGACTACTTTGATGAGGAAAGAGCTGAAGCCTATAGGCTTTTTGCCTATCTTTTTATGAATATTCCTCATATTGAGCATATTGAACAGTTTGAAGTATTTGCCCAAATAGAGGTTAAGGAGACTTATGAAGAAATATGCGAAGATTTTATAAATTTATTTACTAATGGAATCCTGCCTAACTATGAAGCTTATTACAAAGCAGAAATTTATAAAGACAGTCCAATAAATCACTCTCTTGATGACGTTCAGCATTTTTATTGGACAGCAGGAGTTGCAATAGATGAAGAAATAGATCTCCCACCAGATCATATCTCAATGGAACTACTTTTTATGAGTTATTTGATTGAGCAAAATTTAAGAGATTTACAAATAGAGTTTGCAAAAAGACTCTGCGAATGGATACCTCTTTTTTGTGATGCTTTATATGAAAAGGCAAATACAGATTTTTATAAAGAAGTTGCATATTCTCTTAAAGAGTTTGTATTATCAGAATGTGAGGGTGACAGTGACTGAAGAGACTACTAAAAAATCCATATTTAAAGTAATTCTTGAGGCTTCAGCTTTAGGAATTAACTTTGTTCTCTGTGTAATCATAGGAGCAGCACTTGGATATTTGATAGATAAATTTGTTTTTGTTAAGACTTTTCCTATTTTTTTTCTTATTTTTTTAGCTGCTGGATTTGTAGCAGGAGTAAAAGAAGTCTTTAGATTTATAAGAAAGGTAAACAAAACAAATGGACAAAGAAGTAATAAAGAAAATCAATAGACAAACTTTTATCTTAGTTCCATTTCTTGCCATATTATCATATCTTATATGGCAGAATGAGATAGTTGCCTTTAATGTTATTCTTGGAGGAATGATAAGCTGGCTTAGTTTAAGAGAACTTGCATGGGCTGTAAAGAAGTTTTTTGGTAAACCATTTTTTCAACTTACTGTAATTGGCTTAAGCTATATTAAGCTTGGTGCTATTTTTCTATTCCTTTGGTTTATTGCCATCAAAGGTTGGTTTAATATAAAGGGCTTGTTAATAGGATTTATAGCTATTTTGATCATCTCAACTAAGGAAGCCTATCTTTATGTAAGGAGGCAAACATCTTGAAATGGCAGTTTTATCTTCTTATTGCCTTAGCTCTTCTTGTAACTATGGCATTTAAACTAACAAAGGTTTTAGTTATAATAGTTGTATTATCAGTAGTTATAATTTTTGTTATTGCTTATTTTTCAAAAAAAGGAGAAAAATATGATAAGACTTCATTTTTCAAATATTTTAACAGAAGAAATAGGTGAAAACGGTATTTCTCTTCTTGAAATAGAAAATGAAGCCAAGAAATCCATATCTCTTTTATCTAAAAAGCCCTATAAAGAGCTTGAGTTTTTAGATCTGCCATTTCAGGATATCTCAAAGATTAAGGATTTTGGCAAGAAAGCAAAGGATTATGAATACTTTATCATTCTTGGAATTGGAGGAAGTGCTCTTGGACCTAAGGTTTTACTTGAAGCATTAAGCCCTTTTAACAATCTAAGAAAAGAAAAAAAAGTTTTTATTTACGATAATGTTGATCCAGCTACGTTTAAATATATTATAGAGATCATTGATTTGAAAAAAACCCTTATAAATGTAATATCAAAATCTGGAAGCACAGCAGAAACGTTAGCTTCTTTTTTAATCTTCTGGAAAATGATAAGGGATAAAAAACTTGATGTAAAAGAGCATTTTATCTTTACAACGGATCCTGAAAAAGGAAATCTGAGATTAATTGCAAATGAGTATGAAATTCCATGTCTTGAAATTCCCAAAAATGTAGTTGGAAGATACTCGGTCTTAACAGCTGTTGGTCTTCTTCTGGCAGAGGCAATAGGAGTAAAAAGTGAGGAAATACTTGAAGGAGCAAGAGCAATATCAGAGAGAGCTTTTAACGAAAACCTAAGTGAAAACCCTATGGCTTATCTTGCCTCATGCCTTTATCTTATGGACAGATTAAAAAATAGAAAAGTTTTAGTTTTTCTGCCTTACTCTGACAGATTAAGGACTCTTTCTGAATGGTTCTGTCAGCTTTGGGCAGAAAGTCTCGGGAAAGAAGGAAAAGGAACAACGCCTTATCCTTCTATTGGAACAACTGATCAACACTCGCAACTTCAACTATGGATGGAAGGACCTGAAGATAAAGTTATTCTATTTGTAACTGTTGAAAATCATGGATTTCAAGAGGAAATTCCTGAAGAGTTTCATAATATTGAAGGATTAAGATATCTTGGAGGACATACTCTTGAAGAACTGATCAACACTGAACAACTTGCTACTGAAATGGCTTTAAGAAAGAGTAAGAAACCTAATATGAAGATAGTGCTACCAAAGATTAATGCATATTATATTGGACAGATCTTTCAGTTTCTTCAAGTTGTAACTTCTATGGCAGGATTACTCTATGGAGTAAATCCATTTAATCAGCCTGGTGTTGAGCTTGGCAAGAGACTTACATATGGTGCTTTAGGTAAAAGAGGCTTTGAAACTGAAGGACAAGAAGTTAAAAACTACTTAAAAAAGAAAGGCTTCATAGTTTAGTTTCTTGGATTTTGTTTTCTCCAATCAGAAGGTTTCTCTTTAAGACCTTCTTTTCCCCAAATACCTTTTTGCTCTTGACGGGCAAGTCTTTGGGCTTCTACAAATAAATCTACATATTTTACATTAGGTGGAATTGTATAAAGCATTGCATATCCATTTCTTATCATCATATAGTTAATCATGTTTCCATTTTTATCCCAAACATATGCCAGAATTCTTCCATACTTATCCCTGTGTTGAACATCGAGCTCAATTTTTATCTGCCAGTCACTTTCTTTAATAAGTTTTCTTAAGTAGTTTTTCGCTCTTCTTCCCCATGGTTCCTGTTCAAGCTCAGGTGCATCAATTCCTATGAGACGAACTCTTTCTGTTTTTACAAAAATTCCAAGAAAAGACTCTTTTATTATAGTTATAGTGTCACCATCGTGAATTTCTGTTACTTTATAGTAATCAGGTGTTTTACTACTACAAGAAGTTGAAGTATTAATAAGCAAAAGAGTAAGTAATAAGATAAGAATTTTGCTTATGGTTTTTGAAAGTTTCATTTTTATATTATAATTTTATTTATAAACCTTTTCAAAAACTTCTCCTTGTGGAAATACTAAAAATATGAAAAATTTAACTATTAAGTGGCAAAGACTTGTAAAAGACAACACCACCTGTCCAAGATGTGCAGATACGGAAAAGGAGCTTGAAAAGGCTTATAATAAGCTTAAAGAAGCTTTTAGAATTCTTGATATTGAAGTTATTTTGGAGAAAAATGAAATAAATCCAGTTGAGTTTAGCGAAAATCCTCTAAACTCTAATCTAATTCTTATAAATGATAAACCTCTTGAGGCATGGCTTTCTGCTCAAACAGGAAAGTCTCGATGCTGTAGTGTATGTGGAGATGAAGAGTGTAGAACTATCCATCTTGAAGGATATGTCTATGAGACAATTCCAGAAAACTTGATAATTAAAGCTTGCTTAATTGCTGCATCTCAACTAATTCCAGTAAATAAAACTTTTAAGATTTTGCCTATAAAAAAATTAACTAAAGATCAATGATAAAATTTGATTTTTATCATTAGTAGGTCTCTGACAGCTACGATTCAAACAAAAATAGTATGTTGTCTTTTCATTAATTATATCCTTTTCCCTAATATTTGGAATAAAAGACTCAGTATCACTATTCTTTACAATGATTAAAAGTTCTGGTAAAAAGTTCTTTTGAAGTTTTCTTAAAAATTCAAGATCCTCTTTCCATGATAAAGGAATAACAATAATTTCCTTTGTTCCATAAGTCATTAGTTCAAAAGCAACAAGTGAAAATAGATATGCAGAAGGATGTCGCGATATCTCTCCTGAAAAAGCTCTAAATAAGGAGTTTGCTAAATCTTCATACTTACTTTCTTGAACTAATCTACTTAATCTAACTAAGTTGTAAGCCATCACAGAATTGCCTGATGGAAGGACTCCATCATATATTTCTTTATTTCTTGAAATTACAATCTCTGAGTAGTGGGCAGTTTGATAAAAGCCTCCTCTTTCAAAATCCCAAAAGTAAGATATAACATCCTCAAGAAGTCTTATTGATTCTCTTAGATAGTAAGCATCAAAGGAACATAGATAATAATCAATTAATGCCCATATTAAATATGCATAGTCTTCAAGATATGCAAATACTGATGCCTCTTCATCTTTGTATACATGAAGAAGCCTGCCTTCACTGTCGAACATGTTTTTCAATATAAAATCAAGACATTCTTTAGCCAATCTAATTAATCTATCATCTTCTATGACTAAATATGCCCTTGAAAGAGCAGCTACTAAGAGGGAGTTCCAGTCAGTAAGAATTTTCTCATCCCTGAATGGTTTTACTCTGCCTTCTCTTACATTAAATAGTTTTATCTTAATCCTATCAATTATATTTTCAACCTCCTCAGCAGAAATCCTTAATTCATCAGCGATTTTCTTAGGATCCTTAGCAAAGTAAATTATATTTTTTCCTGTTTTTGTTCTTTTAACCTCATCAAAAAAATTACCTTCATCTGAGATACCAAAAGCTAATTCAGCCACTAAAAACTCCTTATCATTTAGAATTTCCCTTATCTCATCTAATCTCCAAAGATAGAACTCTCCTTCCTTACCTTCAGTATCTGCATCTAATGCAGAATAAAAACCACCCTTTGGACTTAACATTTCTCTTTCTAAAAATGAAACAGTATCTTCAATAATCTTTTTAAAAAAGCTATCTTTTGTGATAGCATAAGCCTCAGTGTAAGCCATAATCAAAAGGGCATTGTCATGTAGCATCTTTTCAAAGTGGGGAACTATCCAGTAAGAATCCGTTGAGTATCTATGAAATCCACCGCCAATTTGGTCGTATATTCCACCTTTTGCCATACTTTCAAGAGTTTTAGTAGACATTTCAAGGGCATCTTTTATCTTATTTCTATGGTAAAATCTATGAAGAAAAATCATATTTAAAGGCATGGGAAATTTGGGAGCTAAACCAAATCCACCGAAATCCTTATCAAACTGCTCTTTTAACTCATAGTAAGCTTTTTCTATTAATTCCTTAGATAATTCTTTATCTTCAACTTTACTTTTAATATGAGTCAAAGCTTCTGCTATTGAATCTGATATTTCAAAGATTCTTTTTCTCTCTTTCTTCCATATCTCTACAATCTTAAGAAGAATACTTTTAAGTCCTAATCTTCCATATCTGTCATCCTTAGGAATATAAGTATCCACAAAAAATGGTTTTTTATGGGGAGTCATAATAACTGTTAGGGGCCATCCACCTCTCTGATTAAATAGATAACAGGCTTTCATATAAATATTGTCAATGTCAGGTCTTTCCTCTCTGTCAACCTTTATAGAAATAAAGTTTTTATTTAAAATATCAGCTATTTCATGATCCTCAAAGCACTCCTTTTCCATGACATGACACCAATGACACGTAGAGTAGCCAATTGACAAAAATATAGGTTTATCCTGCTCTAATGCCTTAGAAAAAGCCTCCTTACACCATGGATACCAATCTACGGGATTGTAAGCATGCTGTCTTAAGTAAGGACTTTTTTCATTTATAAGTCTGTTAGGTTTCATTCAACTATAAAGTTTTAAGATAAGCAATTATATCTGCAATTTCCTTATCTGATAAATCAGTAAATGCAGGCATAAACTTGATAGGCTTTCTTAACTGATTTATTATATTTTCATCAGTAACAGGCTTTTTACTTACTGGAAGTGTCTTTTCTTGATACAATCCTTTAAGTCCTGGAGCTGATCTCTTATAATCCTTTCTGTCTGGATAATGACAACCTATACAGAGGTTGTTAAAAAGCTTTCTACCAGAGTCTAAATCACCCTTAGGAAGCTTTGCAACCATTGTTTCTGTCTGCGAAGAGTTGTTTGAAATCGTTTCTTTGTCAAATGTCACCACACTGTATCCTGTTGAAAAGCTAAACAAAATAAAGCTAAGTAGAGCAACAGTAACTCCAAGAGGCTTTACATAAGAGTAAAACTGCTTATAAACCTTTACAAAAAGCATCTTTAGACTAAAAAGTAAAAACACTGCTACAGCTGAAAAAACATGAAAGCTTATACGAGGAGTGAACTCAACCTTTGACTGATTAAGATAGTAGATGCATACTACTGCTCCTACAAGAAATGTAAAGAAAAAAAGCTTTCCAAAGAACCTATGAAGTTTTTTTAACTTTTCCATACTAAGCCTCCTTTCACTTTTTCCAAATATCTCAAGCATAGTAAATAAAGACAATGAAGCAAAGATAATGAGAAGAAAGGATATTAACCACTTAAAAAGCATATAAAATTTTAACATTTAATAATAACTTATGCAACCGAAAGCAAAAATTTTTCCATAAAATTTTCACTATTGTTGAATGGTCCTTTTTAATGTATCTCATATTTGATTTTTTGGCCATTGTTATTTAAAAATATTTATTAAATCAATTTAAACAAAAGGAGAAGCTTAATGGAGATAAGACTTAGCAAAATACCTAATTCTCAAGAAGAAAGAAGAAAACTTATTGAGGAAATTATAAAAAGAGAACAAGAGCTTTCTGCGAAAACTATAGGATATATTCAGAGATTAATGATAGAAAAGTTAATTGATCTTGGTTATAAACTTAGTGATATATATTTTAATAAAGAGTATGAAGTTATCGTTTCAGAAAGAGAGAGATTTGTTACATCAGTGGATATTCTTTTAGTAATTGATGGAAAAGTTTTATTCGCAATTAAATGTACTCCAGCTTCAATTGAATCATGGGAAAGGTTTATGTTTGCCTTCTGTAGAGTAGTTGAACCCTATCAGATTCCCTTTGCTTTTATTACAGACAGTAAAGAAGGCATACTTATAGACATTTTATCAGGTGAGGTAAAGCAGACAATGGAGTTTCCATCAAAGGATGAACTTCTAAGGAAAATCTCGTATATGGAGTTTATTCCATATGATAAAGAAAGACTTCAAAAGGAAAAAAGAATACTTTATGCCTTTGACGCTATAAAGTGTTGTCCAATAAGTGATTCATGAGAATTCTAAGATTAGCTCTATGCCAGATAAATCCTGTTGTTGGTGATATTGATGGTAATCTAAATAAAATCATTTCATTTACTGAAAAAGCTATTAATGAAAATGCTGAAATAGTTATCTTTCCGGAATTAGCCCTTACAGGATACATTCCAGAGGATTTACTATTCTATCCCTCATTTATAAAAAAAACAAGGGAAGCACTTCAAAGAATAATTGAAAAAGTTAAAGACTTTGTTCTTATTTTGGGATTACCTTTTAAAGAAGATGATCTTTACAACTCTGCAGCAGTAATCGCTAATCAAAGTTTAATAGATAGCTATCACAAGATTTATCTTCCTAACTATAGTATTTTTGATGAAATGCGTTATTTTAAATCAGGCAAAAGAGCACCTGTTTATGACTATGATGGAGTGCTATTTGGTCTAAATATATGTGAAGACATATTTCATCCTACTTTGCCAAGCCCTCTTCAGGCATATCAAGGAGCAGAGTTAATAATAAATATAAGTGCTTCACCATTTTATGTCGGAAAATATGAGAAAAAACTAAAGATGCTTTCTACAAGAGCCTATGATATGGGATTATTTATCGTTTATTTAAATACAGTAGGTGGACAAGATGAAATAGTTTTTGATGGAAGAAGCCTTGTTATTTCACCATCTGGCGATACAGTGGCTGTTGGTAAAGCCTTTGAGGAAGACATCATTGTGGTTGATATTGATCTTGATGAAGTAACAAGAGTAAGAATGAGAGAGCCAAAGATTAGATGGGAAACAGAGTTAAAAGACAGAGATAAGGTAAAGATTCCCGTTAAAAGAAAAAGTTTTACTAATAAACCAGCTTTTAAGCATAACACAAGACAAATAGAAAATCTTAAAGAGGAAGAAGAAATCTTTAAAGCTCTTGTATTAGGTTTAAGGGATTATGTTAAAAAAAATGGATTTCAGAAAGTATGTCTTGGCTTAAGTGGAGGTATTGACTCTTCCTTTGTTGCATTAATAGCAACAGAAGCATTAGGGAAAGATAAAGTAAAGGGAGTTTTTATGCCTTCAAGATTTACCTCTCAAGAAAGTAGAGAAGATGTTTATCAGCTTGTCCAAAATCTTGGAATTGAGATGATTGAAATCTCAATAGATAATATATTTGAGCAATACCTTAAGGAGCTTTCAAAGACTTTTAAGGGATTGCCTGAAGATGTAACTGAAGAGAATATACAAAGTAGGATTCGTGGAAATATTCTTATGGCACTATCAAATAAATTCGGCTGGCTTGTAGTTACCACTGGAAATAAATCAGAAATGTCAGTTGGCTATGCAACCCTTTATGGAGACATGGCTGGTGGATTTGGAGTTATTAAAGATGTCTATAAAACACAAGTTTATAAAGTTGCAAAATGGTGCTCCCATGGAAGAATTCCTGAAAGAGTATTTATCAAGCCCCCTTCAGCAGAG
>JANXCZ010000022.1 GCA_025060075.1 Thermodesulfovibrio sp. | reverse complement strand
CTCGACAGTAGGGTTTAAGTTTTTCTCTCGCTATCTTTTTAATTTCTTGCCAGTTCATTAAGCCTCCTATTAAAATTTTTAAAATTTTTAAATAGTATGATATTATAAAACAAAATGGGCGGTTAGCTCAGTTGGGAGAGCACCAGAATCGCACTCTGGAGGTCGGGGGTTCAATTCCCCTACCGTCCATCAAGTAAAATCAAGGGTTTTTTGAAACTCTCTTGATCTTATTGATCAACTACTTTGTATTTTTAGCTCCTTAATTAAGCTTGGTTTTTTAAGACTTCTACGAGCTCTTTTTGTGCATCCTGAATTCATTAATATTCCACTTGACAAATAAGAAAAGTTTATGTTTTAATTTTTTAAACCCACGAAGGGTACCTAGGTCATGAAGGCCGTGTAAGGAACCTCCCTTACACGGTTTTTTAATGAATCTGACTCATGAAGAGTCTCAAACCTTCCTGAAGGGAGAAAATAAAAATAAAATTTTATGGAGGGTTTGAGATGATTTATCTAATTTTTTTAACACTGAGTTTTATTCTATTTTCTCTTAATCCAGCTAAGGCAGAACAAAAAGATGAAGTAAAGCTTGAGGAGATTGTGGTAACCGCAACTAAAACAGAGAGAGAATTAAAAGAAGTTTCTACTAATGTAACTGTAATAACAAAAGAAGATATTGAAAAATATGATGCAAGAGATGTATCTGAGTTATTAAGACAAATTCCAGGATTTAATATCTCTTTTTTTGGTGGTGTTCATGCAGATGTATATGTAAGTAGTAGGGGCAATGTCCCACTCACAAGAGGTGCTCAAATTCTTGTTAACGGAATAGAGTATAATAATCCATCTGGATATGTTAATGTTCTTGCTATTCCTATCGGAGACATTGAAAGAATAGAAATTATTAAAAGTCCTGTTACTTCTCTATATGGTAATTTCGCTACAGGTGGAGTTATTAACATTATCACAAAAAAACCATTAAAACCCGTAGAGTCAACAGTTAATTTATCCTATGGAAGCTTTGATACCCAGAGATACTCAGCTGTTTTAAAGGGATCTCTCAATAAAGTAGAGTACTACTTAGAAGGAAGATTCTACAAAACACACGGATGGCAAGACAACAGTTGGGAAGAAAATAAGCTTTTTAATACAATGATTAAATACACTCCAGATAAATCTATAAACTTTGGATTACATTTTAACTATGCTCCCATAGAAAACGGCTATCCAGGCCCTTTGTCTGAGTCAGAGTTTAAGGAAAATCCAAGACAAACAAAGCAACCATGGGGTAAAGCAGACTCATATACTTTAGTGGTGGCACCTTATTTTGAAAAAAATTTTGAAAACTCAAAGATTTTATTAAAAGTTAAATATGGTATGCAGGATGGATGGTGTATTGATCCGGATTACTTTGACTTCAGAAATTACAATGTAGTACCAGAAATTAATTATTTTTTATATCATAAAATTGGAAATATTGAAGGCATCTTACTCATTGGTGCTGAGTATAGATATTTAAACAATGAAAAAATAAAAGCATACAAAGTAGTAAATGGGATAAGGGGGCCATTATATCAAGACAGAACTTGGAAAGATAATACTTTCGGTATTTTTGTTCAAGAAGAAATTACTCCATTTAAAGATTTAACTGTGAGTTTTGGCATAAGATATGATAGGGTAAAAACTAATTTTAAGGATAAAATTAAGCCTAGTTTAAATTTTGAAAAGACTCACTCTGCCTTAAGTCCAAAAATTGGTTTTGCCTATAACTTCTCTAATAGTTTTAATCTATTTATGAATTATTCAAGAGGATTCAGAAATCCAACTACGGCTATTACTGGATTTGCAGACAATCCTGATTTAAAACCAGAAAAAATTAACTCCTATGAAGTTGGTTTTAGAGGGGATCCTCTTCCTTGGCTCAATTACAACATAGCCTTATTTTTAGTTGATACAAAAGATAAAATAGTTAGGGTTGGTGGTCCAAGAAAAGTAGAAAATGCAGGAGAAATAAGAGCAAAAGGAATTGAGATAGGTTTAGATATAGATTTTCAATTAGGTTTCTATGGCTCATTAAATTACACCTTTCAGGAATCAGAATTTAGAAAATATACAACGGTGGCAGGAATATCTTACAAAGGAAATGAGATTCCGCTTGTACCTAAACATTTATTAGGTTTATCTCTGGGATACAGAGCTAAATGGTTTGGCAATTTAGTTTTGATAGCAAACTATTCAAGCAAAAGATTTATAGATGTGGCAAACACAAAGACACTGGAAGACTACTTTATTATAGATGCTAAATATAGCAGGCAAATAAATAAACATCTTGAACTATTTTTATCAGGAAAGAATTTAACAGATAAAAGATATGTGGAGATCGGCTTTGGTGGACCTGGATGGGAAATGTTATATCCAATGCCCGGAAGAAGTATTATTGGTGGTGTAAATTTATATTTTTAAAACTTAAGGAGGAAAGTATGAAAAATTTTAGAGCATTTTTAGTTACTAAAGTTTTCCTCTTATTTATTTTACACATTAATTTCCTATATGCTCATGACAGATGGTTACAACCTGTTCCACCGATTGTAGAAGTAGGTAAAGATGTTAATATTGAGTTCTGTGTCGGACATGGTTTTGAAAGCGAGGCTGCACCAAGTGAGTGGTGGCTTACTCAGTATTATTTAATTGATCCTGACGGCAATGAAAAGAAGCTGCTTTTTTCCTATAACAAGGAAAAACAAAAAAGTGCTACTACTAAATTCACAGCAAAAAAAAGAGGAACTTACATGATATACTCAAAAGCTGAAAATATTTATTGGGTAAAGACAAAAGATGGAAAGTATCTGCAATTTAAAGATAAAATCCAGTTAGATCCCTCAGAAATTAAAAGAACATTTATTGGCTGGCAATACAGTAAAACTTTTGTCAAAGTAGATAAATCAGGTGGTGATTCTTATAAAAAAACTATAAATAGCCTTATTGAATTAGTTCCTCTTAATGATCCTACAAATTTAAAAGTCGGTGACTCTCTTAGTTTAAGGATACTCACTCATGGTAAAGATACAAAATGGAATGTAGCTGTCATAGCTCTTTATAAAGGTTTCCCTGGTGATGTGTGGTCATATAGTTACTTCACAGAATATCCAGGAGAAATATATGCAAAAGAAGGCATTGAAAAAGAACCTATAATTAAAATTCCTATTACAAATAAAGGACTTTGGTTTGTAAAGGCTTTTAGAATGATGGATGAAGAAATTCTTTGTAAAAAAAAATATGGAGAACATGATGCATATTTTTTTGAGTTCACTTTGACTTTTTATGTTCCTTAGTCGTTAGTTTTTTGTTTTGCTTCTTACAGATTATAAGTCACACTAAACATAGAAAAGGGAAAAACTGATGCTTTGTAGAGTATATCTTTCTAAACTCTTATGTTATAATTAAAAAATTTTTTTCCAAAAACATTTTGATGAAATGGGGTTTTAAAAGATGAACATAAGTAATTTTATTATGCTATTTTTAGCTATACTTTTGTTTTTCTCTCCTTATGGTTTTGCTGAGGGGAAAATAAGCAAAGAAACTCAAACATGCTTAGGATGTCACGAAATAGTTACACCTGGAATTGTAAAAGACTGGAAAAACTCTACTCATTCAATCAAAAGTTATGTGGGATGTGCAGAGTGTCATATTACCAAGAATACTTCTCGTCCTGACAGTTATGAACATAACGGATTCAGAATTCATACTATTGTTACCCCATATGATTGTGCACGATGTCATCCAGAGGAAGCAGAGCAGTACAGTAAAAACTTAATGGCTTATGCCTATGGTAATCTTGTCAATAACAAACTCTATAGAGATTTAATGAATACCATAAATGGAGTTTACAAGATAGAAAAGAAAGGATATTCAATCAAATCAGTCACACCTCTCACTGAAGAAGACTCTTGCCTTTCATGTCATGGCACAAGGATTGAAATAGAAGGCCTCAAAAATAAAGAAACTTACTTTGGAAATATGAAACTTCCAGTTATTAAAGGTTGGCCTAACACAGGAGTTGGACGTATAAATCCAGATGGATCAAAGGGTTCTTGCTCAGCTTGCCATACAAGGCATAGTTTTTCTACTGATATAGCAAGAACTCCTGAGAGTTGCTCAAGATGTCATAAAGGACCAGATGTGCCAGCTTATAAAGTTTACTCTGTAAGTAAACACGGCAAAATATATCATTCCAGAAAACAAAATGCTCCCACCTGTGCTACCTGTCATATAAGCCAGATCAATGTTAATGGACAAGTAATACTCAAAAGAACTCATCAAGTAAGTGATAGACTTCCTCATAGACTCTTCGGAGTTCCATATGCTACAGCTCATCCAAAATCTCCAGATACTACCATAGCAAGAAATAAAGCAGGACTGCCTCTTTTTTCAGAGCTGACAGGACAACCTGTCACTGAGTATCTTATAGACGAAAATGAGCAAAAAGTTAGACTCAATAGAATGAAGTCTGTATGTTCCATTTGTCATGCTACATCATTTATAGATAGACATTTTGAAAGACTTGATGAGTCAATAAAAACAACTAATGAGATGACAGTTCAGGCAACAAAACTGCTACTTAGTGCATGGGAAAAGGGTGTCGCAAACAACAAAGACGGTTTATTTAATGAAACAATTGAAAACCTCTGGGTTGAGCAATGGCTATTTTATGCAAACTCTGTAAGACTTGCATCAGCTATGGGTGGAGCTGACCTTGGCGTTTTTGAAAACGGAAGATGGAATCTATCAAGAAACATTCAGAAGATGAGTGATTGGATAAAGTTCTTAGAAAGACAAAAGAAAAATAGAAAATGAATAATCCTATAGACTTTAAGTATAATTGAAATTTATTTAATTTTCCAAAATTCGGGAAGAAACTTTCTTATAGAAAGAGGTATTTTATTTCTTTGTCTTTCATAGCTTTGTCTTTCAGGAATAGCTATTTGGGAAAAATAACTTCTCCAAAGGGTAACAAATAAATCGGTCTTTAAAGAAACCTCTATTTCAAAATCATCCATCCATATCAATTCTTTTTTTCTATCTTTATAGAGAAACAAAAGCTTTCTTAATGAATCAAATATAATAAGTTTTTCATTTGGAAATCTTCTCACAAAATGAAACCAAAGCTTTGGAAGCACATTAAACTTAGGCTCAAACTTTGCAAAAAGGACTCTGTTTGGCAACTCTATAAATCTCAGAAATCCAAACCAGCGATGTCTTTCTCTATAGAAAGCTTTTTCTGCCTTATGAAGTTTTATTACTTCATCATAGCTAAAATCCTGCCATATATTAGGATTTTTTTCTATTTCTCTCAAAATATTAATCAAGGGTATCTCAAGCTTTACAGTGTCACAAAGATAGTATATATAAATTTTTTCAAAAAGCTCTTTTGGTAAATTTTTTTTAAGATAATGAAAAAAATTTTTCGCTATCTCTGAGTTAGTAACAACTTCTTCATAGAAAAGTTCACTTTGAGGTTGAATAAACTTAGCATTCTGAATCTTTATGCCGTCTAAAGACTTCTCCTCTAAAACAAAATTATTAAGAAGAGTTAAAAAACCTTCAAAAGTTCCATCATAAAAAACAGTTAGCATTTACTTTCAGAGAAAAGTAAAAGATTTCTCTCTTGTAGGGCTTTAGCTTGAGATTGAGAAATTTTGACTACAGGTTTACCTCTTATTGTTATGAAATATTTTGCTCTTTTTAGAGAAATACCCAGTTTTTTTAGAGTAATATCTGAAAGTTCACAATACTTTCTTGTTTTTATAATCTTTTTTGCAGATGTTGGTCCAATACCTGGAACTCTTACTAACTCGTAGTAGTCTGCTCTGGTAATCTCAACTGGAAAAAATTCCAGATGTCTTAATGCCCATGCAAGCTTTGGGTCTATCTTAAGTGGAAGATTTTCATCTTCTTCAAAAATTTCATCTAAGCTAAACCCATAAAATCTCAATAACCAATCTGCTTGATAAAGTCTATGTTCTCTTAAAAAAGGAGGTTCTACAATAGCGGGTAAGTCTGAATCCCTATTTACAGGAATATAAGCTGAATAGTAAACTCTTCTAACTATCTTATCTCTATAAAGATTATTAGCCAATTTAATTATTGTTTTGTCTGTATCAGCTGTAGCACCAACTATAATTTGTGTTGATGCAGGAGCTTTAAGTTTCCTTTCATTATAAATTTCTCTAACTATTTTTAAGGGTTTGTAAAGCTCAAAGAAGGTTTTATCAGGCGCAAGTCTCTTTAAACTTTCTTCAGTCGGCAACTCCAGATTAGAGCTTACACGGTCTGCAAGGCTAAATGCCTCTTTGACAAGTTCAGCTGATGCACCTGGAATAAGCTTTAGGTGAATATAACCATTAAAATAGTATTTAAATCTAAGAATTTTTATAGCTTTAAGCATTAGCTCCATTGTATAGTCAGGATTTCTATAAACTCCTGAGCTTAAAAAGAGTCCTTCTATATAGTTTCTCCTGTAAAACTCTATGGTTAAATCTGCAATCTCTTTTGGAGAAAGTATAGCTCTTGGCACATCATTTATTAAACGATTTATACAGTATTTGCAATTATTCATACAATAATTAGTCATAAGAATCTTAAGTAAGGATATACACCTTCCATCTGATGACCAGCTATGACAAATTCCGCTTAGATGGGAGTTACCAAGCCCATAGGGATGTGTTTCTCTTCGGCCACCAGAACTACTACAGGAGTTGTCATATCTTGCAGAGACAGAGAGAATTGAAAGTCTTTGAAATATATCTTTTGTTTTTGTATAAAAGTATATTTTTCTTTTTTCTAAAACTTGAGGTGAATTCATAATTTTTATAATTGAAAATCTTAAAAGAGAATGTCAATACTGTCATCTAAATCAACTGTTAGAAAGTTCTACATTTACTGTGAATGCTGATTACTTCCTTGGTGAAGTGTTTTAAAGTGACAGCATTTTGTTTTATCATAAAAAAATAGCATTTAAGGAGCATTTAAGGAGGATAATATGAAAAACACTCCTTGGAGATCAGTAATTTTTATTTTTATTATCTCTATTTTACTATCCTGTGCTCCTTATTCAGTAAGATATTATGAGAAACCTATAGGCAAGATGGAAGAGATTACACTGATTAGTACTATGATAGGAAAACCTGAATTATCTCCTCTTCCATTATTAGATGCACCTTTTTTTAATGCTAAAGTAAGATCAAAGGCAAATGAAATCATTGAATTACAAAAAAAAGTTATTGACCAGTATCGTGAAACTGTTGCATCAAACTTAGAAAAAAACTGCGTATTAAAGTAAAATATGGTTCTCAATTACACAGTATCCCAGAATATATAGACTTAAAAGGTAAGTATAATTTCTCTGATAGTTTAAGTACAGAAGATGAGTATTTTTCTAAAATCATAATTGCTTCGGGTGATATAAACCCATTTAAGTTTAATAAAGGTGATGTAAAGGGATTTTTTAATGAAGAATCAAATTATAAAAGTGTAATATCCGAGATAACAAAAGCACTAAATACAGATTTGGTTGCAGTCTCCTACTCCTATTTCTTCAGTTGGCCAGAACCCTTCGGAGTATGGGGTAGTATAACACTTCACACACACATATATATTTTTAACAGAGAAGGAGAATTAGTATTTTCAGGGCATGGGTGGTCTCCTTCTGTAATAACTTCAGGTACTAACATAGAACATTATCAACAAGTTTTTGACTTCTTTCCTTCAGTTTTACAACCTATTATCGGTGATATAGCTAATACGTTAAAACGATAAGAAAATATTAAAAAATTATACCCATTTTAAGATAAAATAACACCATAAATACTTACTAATAAAGATTGGTTAAGGTATGATAATAATCTGTGGTGCAGGAATTACAGGGCTTTCCATTGCTCGTGAGCTTGTAAGAAACGGAATTATTGATATAACAATAATTGAAAAAGAACAAACCCTTGGAAAACATGCCTCTGGAAGAAACAGTGGTGTGCTTCATGCAGGAATCTATTATACTCCAGATTCTCTTAAAGCAAAATTCTGTCTTAAAGGAAATATGCTAATGAGGCAGTACTGTAAAGAGAAAGGACTCACTCTGATTGAAAACGGGAAAGTGATTGTGACAAAAAGAGAAGATGAAATTCCCACTCTTTATGAGCTTTACAGAAGAGCAAAAAGTAATGGAGCAAATGTAGAACTTATTGATAAAAAAACTTTGAAAGAAATAGAGCCTTATGCAAAAACTTGTGGTGAGGCTTTATATTCACCTTTTACAGCAGTAGTAAATCCACAAGAGATTCTGAATAGCCTTGAAAAAGAACTACAGGAAAAAGGAGTCAGGCTCCTGAGAGGAGTTATCATAAAGGGCTACGAAAAAGGAAATACTCTTAAAACTAATCAAGGAACTTTATCGTTTGATTTCTTTGTAAATGCTGCAGGTGCTCATGCAGACAAAATTGCTCACTCTTTTGGTCTGGCAAAACATTTAAAAATATTGCCATTTAAGGGGCTTTATAAAAAACTTATAAAAGATAAATCCTATTTAGTCAGAGGAAATATTTATCCAGTGCCTAATCTAAAAAATCCATTTCTTGGTGTACATTTTACAAAAGTTCACGACGGAACTGTTTATGTGGGACCAACTGCAACACCTGCTTTAGGTAGAGAAAACTACAGAGTTTTTGATGATTTAGGATTAGAAACTTTAAAAATTTTATGGAGAGATTTCTTGTTAATTATAAACAATGAGAAATTCAGAAGCACAGCATTAAATGAGATAAAAAAATATATAAAAATAAATTTTTATAGAGATGTAAAAAATATGGTTGAGGGAATAAGCTCTGAAGATCTCTTACCTTCCAAAAAAGTTGGAATAAGACCTCAGCTTATAGATATAAAGAAAAAAGAGCTGGTCATGGATTTCGTGGTTATTAAGGATGCAAATACCCTTCATATATTAAATGCTATATCACCTGCTTTTACCTCTGCCTTTGCCTTTGCAGAGTATGTTGTAAAAGAATATATTTTAGGGAGCAAGCTATGATTAATTGGGCAGAAGTTTTAGATAGAAGTTCTTTTCCAAATAATCCGAAAGATTTAAGAGTTATCCAAACACACATCTCCTATGTATTTATTGCTGATGAGTTGGTTTACAAAATAAAAAAACCTGTTAACTTCGGCTTTCTTGATTTTACTACTCTTGAATTAAGAAAATTTTATTGTGAAAAGGAAGTAGAGCTTAACAGAAGGCTCTGTCCCGAGATTTATCTTGGAGTTGTACCAGTATCTGAAATAAACGGATTTTATAAGTTAGAAAACTCAGACAATATCATCGAGTATGCTGTAAAAATGAAGAGACTGCCTGAAGAAGGAATGATGCAGAGGATTATAAGGCATAGAGCACTTACGGAAAAGCATATTGACTTAATAGTAGAAGTACTTGTGCCTTTTTTCAAAAATGCTCGGACAGGCAAAGATGTTGATGAGTATGGCTCAATTGAGACAGTTTCCTTTAATACAGAAGAAAACTTTACTCAAACAGCTGTGTATGTAGGTAAAGCATTAAATATATGGAGATACAATGAGATAGTCAACTGGACAAGAAATTTTATAAAAGAAAATAAGACAATCTTTCACAGCCGCATCAAGGAAGGCTTTATCCGTGAAGGACACGGAGACCTATACTCTGCAAATATATGTTTTGATAACCTAAAGCAAGTTTACATATTTGACTGCATAGAGTTTAATGAGAGATTCCGCATGGGTGACGTGGCAAGTGATATAGCTTTTTTAAGCATGGATTTAGATTTTCATGGTTACAAGGAGCTTTCAGAGTATTTTGTAAATAGCTATGTGGAAAAATCAGGAGATAGAGATTTACTTAAGCTTCTTAATTTCTATAAATGCTACCGTGCCTATGTGAGAGGTAAAATTGGCTGTTTTACCTCTGATGATCCTGCTCTTTCTGAAGAAAAAAGAAAAGAAGCCTTGGAGTCTGCCAAAAAATACTTTGACCTTGCCTATCTATATGCAGAAGGTAGACCTAAGCTTATAGTAGTCTTTGGACTTTCAGGCACAGGAAAATCAACCCTTGCAAGAGCACTCTCAAAGGAGACCCTTGCTGAATGGATTCCTTCAGACATGGTAAGAAAGAGTCTCGTTGGATTAGCACCTACAGAGCATCATTATGAGCCCTTTGAAAAAGGAATCTATAGCAAGGAATTTACCCATAAAACCTACATGAAAATGATTGAGCTTGCAAGGGAATCACTCCTAAAAGGACGGGATGTAATTCTTGATGCCACATTCAGGGAAAAAGTCTATCGTGAGGCTGTCCAAAGGGAGCTTAATTTTGCAGACACTTACTGGATTTGGTGTTTTGCCGATGACAGTGTGGTAAAAGAGAGATTCATGAAGCGTAAGGAATCTGAAGACATCTCCGATGCCCGCTGGGAGATATATTTGGCACAGAAGGAAAAATTTGAATTGCCTAATGAGATTCAACCTCAAAGGCTTATAAAACTTGATACATCTTCAAACATGAATTTAATAAACGATGTTATTCTAAAACTTTATCTATAAAAAACGATCTAGGTTATTTAAATCATCATTCTTCAAAAGCTTGTCTTGAAATTTTTATTGCGCAAAACTCTCCACACATACTGCATACTCTTTCATCTTCAAGTGGAGGTCTTTCTGAACGCATTAAACTGACCTTTTCTGGATCAAAGGATAGAGCAATCTGGCTCTGCCAATCAAAGTTTCTTCTTGACTCTGCCATTTTATTGTCTCTCTGCCATGCTTTTTTATAACCTTTTGCAAGGTCTGCAGCATGAGCTGCTATTTTTGAGGCAATAACTCCTTCTTTTACATCTTCTTTATTAGGCAGTCTTATATGTTCTGAGGGAGTAACATAACAGAGAAAATCCGCACCATACATTCCTGCTAAAGCACCACCTATTGCTGCTGCAATA
>JANXCZ010000095.1 GCA_025060075.1 Thermodesulfovibrio sp. | reverse complement strand
TAAAAGATTTCACACCAAAGGCATCAAGAATCTGTTTTTCCTCAGACTTAACTGTCTCAACTATGGCTTTTGTAAGAACCCTTACATTTTGCATTGTAAAGTCTGAGCCTATCTCACCTCTCCAGCCTGAAGTACCAAAATGAATCGTAGTTTTTTCTTCATTTTCTTTTGCAAGTTTTTCAACATCTTTTAATAAGTGATAGTTTTTGTTTGGATCTTTAAGTATTTCTTTCCACAGATTAGATGCCTTCATCACTTTCTCCTTGAGATTTTTTATTTAATTTTAATATTTTCTCCACCCTAGATTCAAAAAATCTTTTTTGAATTAGCAATTTAAATTTAATGGTATAATAGAGAAAAAATACGACAAGGAGGTAAAGATGGCGATAAAACTTAAAGCGGAGGAAGTATATAAAAGATGCGAGGAAATTATTTTTAATTTTGAGACAACTAAAGAGGTTGAACCTCTCACAGGAACTATTGGACAAGACAGAGCTATAGCATCCTTAGAGTTTGGTTTAAATCTTCCCTCAAAGGGATTCAACATATATGCTCTTGGTGCACCAGGAACTGGTAAAATGCGCGCTATAAGAACCCTTCTTTCTGAAAAAGCAAAAAAAGAGCCTGTGCCACCTGACTGGTGCTATCTTTATAACTTCAAAAATCCTGATGCTCCAATTGCTGTTAGTTTACCTGCTGGTAAAGCAGTAGAGTTTCAAAAAGATATGGAAAATCTTATTAATACACTAAAAATAGAAATTCCAAAAGCCTTTGAATCAAAAGAGTATGACAAACAAAGAAATAAAATTCTTGAGGATTTTCAACAGAAGCAAAAAGAGTGGTTTTCTGCAGTAGAAGAAGAGGCAAGATCAAAGGGCTTTGCAATTCGTAAAGCTCTTGCAGGACTTATAATTGTACCCTTAAAGAGAGATGGTGAACCTCTTACAGAGGAAGAATTTCAATCCCTTGACATTGACACAAGAAAGAGAATTGATGAGATTGGTAAAATGCTTCAGGAAAAACTTGATGATGTTGTAAGAGCTGTGAAGGAGGCAGAAAAAATTGTTAAGGAAATGCTTCTTAGACTTGAACGTCAGATTGCTCTTGATGTAATAGAACAACCCATTGAAGAACTTAAGAAAAAATATTCCTTTAATGAAAAAATCTTAAACTATCTTGACGCAGTAAAAGAAGATATACTTACCAATATTCAGGATTTTAAAATATCTGAAGAAACCGTTCCTCCAATGCCTCCTTTTATGAAAATCCAAAGAGAAGTCTCTTTTGCTAAATACAGTGTAAATGTTCTTGTTGATAACTCTACAACAGAAGGTGCTCCTGTAGTTTATGAACCAAATCCAACTTATCTTAATCTCTTTGGAAGAATTGAGTATAAAATTCAGTATGGAATGGCAATTACAGATTTTACAATGATTAAACCAGGTTCCCTTCATAAAGCCAATGGAGGCTATATTGTAATAGATGCCTTGGCTCTAATAAAAAATCTCTTTTCCTATGATTCTCTAAAAAGAGCTTTAAGAAGCAAAGAAATTAGGATAGAGGATGTATGGGAACAATACAGACTTATTACAACCACTACTCTAAGACCAGAGCCGATTCCTTTAAATGTCAAGGTAATTCTTACAGGAACACCATTTCTTTATTATATCCTTTACAACTATGATGATGAATATAGAGAGTTATTCAAAGTTAAGGCAGACTTTGATATAAGAATGCCAAGAACTGAAGAAAATATTATGAAATATGCTCAGTTTGTTGCTTTATGTCAAAAAGAAGAAGATCTTCTACCATTCCATCGCTCTGCTGTAGCAAAGATTGTTGAGTATGGTTCAAGACTTGCAGAACACCAAGAAAAACTTTCAACTCAATTTAGCTCCATAGCAGATCTAATAAGAGAAGCTCATTTTTGGGCAAAGAAAGAAGGTAAGGATACTGTATATGCGGAACATGTAAATAAAGCCCTTGAACAAAAAGTTTACAGATCAGCCAGTATAGAGGAAAAACTAAGAGAGCTAATTCTTGAAGATGTATTAATTGTAGAGACATCTGGTAAAAAGGTTGGACAGATAAATGGTCTTGCTGTTATTGATCTTGGAGACTACAGCTTTGGTAAACCTTCTCGTATAACTGCAAGAACCTATCTTGGCAAGGCTGGAATAGTAAATATTGAAAGAGAAACAAAGATGTCTGGAAAGATACATGAAAAAGCCATCATGATTCTTTCAAGCTATCTTTGGAGTAAATACGCCATAAAAAAACCAATAAGTCTGAGCGCATCACTTACCTTTGAGCAACTTTATGAGATGATAGAAGGTGATAGTGCCACATGTGCAGAGCTTTATGCACTTTTAAGCAGTATTGGAGAGATACCTCTTAAACAAAATATAGCTGTTACAGGCTCTATGGATCAAAGAGGAGAGGTTCAACCAGTTGGTGGAATAAATGAAAAAATTGAAGGATTCTTTGAGCTTTGTAAAATTCGTGGACTTGATGGAACTCATGGAGTAATTATACCAAGAAGAAATATAAAACACTTGATGTTAAAAGAAGAAATACAAAAGGCAATCAAAGAAGGAGCTTTTCATATTTATGCAATTGATTATGCAGAAGAAGGACTTGAGATACTTACAGATATGCCAGCAGGTAAACTTCAACCAGATGGAACATATCCAGAAGGAACCATAAACTATATCATTATGAAAAAACTTGAAGAGATGTCAGAACTACTAAAGAAGAGGGAAAAGGAAGAGGAAAAAAAGAACGAAAAAAATAACACTATAACTTAAAATTAAATGCTTTAAAAATAAAAGAAAGCAAAAAGAAAAATATTAAAACAGTTGAGATTGATGCACCAAGAGGAATTCCTGAGTAAAAGGATAGAAATATTCCTCCATAAGATGATAAAAGAGAAACAGAAATTGCTAAAACAACAGTATTCTTAAGACTTCTACATATTTGCATAGCAATCAAAGGAGGAATTATCATGAGGGCGCCGATTAAAAGAGCACCCATTGTTTTTATTGAAATAGAAATTGAAAGTGCAGTAGTAGTAGCAAAAATTAGTTTAATGTGGGATATATTAATTCCTGAAGCATGAGCAAGTTCTTCATCAATGCAAAAATTAACAAGTTTTTTATAGTATTTTAAAATAAAAACTCCGCAAACAAAGGCTCCAGCAATAATAAGATAGACATCCTCTTTTGTAACTGTAGAGAGACTTCCAAAAAGTATATTCATTATTGATCCAGCATTACCTGAAAAGGTTATAAGAACCACTGAAAGAGCAACTCCTGAATAAAGAAAAAATGAAAGAGAACCTTCTGCTGGAAGTCTGCCTTTATCTCTTAAATGTTCCACAGAGAGAGAAACAGCTATACTTAGTAGGATAAGCAAAATTAATGAATTTATTTTAAAAAAAAGACTTAATGCAACTGCTAAAAATCCTACATGGGCAAGAGTATCTGCAAAAAAAGCATATTTTCTAAAGAGAAGAAAGATTCCAAAAATAGGAGCCAAAGGTGCTATGAAACTAACGACTAAGAAAGCTCTTTTTACTATGTTAAACTCAAAAATTTCAAGCATCTTTATGTGGGAAAATAGTACGTTCAGGATATAACATGCTAATATATTCATCCTTAAGAATTTTTCGTGGCTCTCCAAGACAAACAACTCTTCTATTTAAACATAAAATGCATTTTGCTTCATGAGCGAAAGTCCCAATATCATGAGTAACCACGACTATTGTGATAGCAAAATCTCTATTAAGACTCTCAAGTATTTTAAGTAATCCTTCCATTGAGTATGGATCAATGCCTGTAGTTGGCTCATCAAGAAGTAGAATTCTTGGTCTTAAAGCTAAAGCTCTGGCAAGAAATGCTTTCTGACGCTGTCCACCTGAAAGCTCCCTTAAAGTCTTTTTTCTTAAGTGAGAAATCTTAAAAACATCTAATGCCCACTCAAAGTTTTCCTTTTTAATCTTTTTCCATCCGCTTTTTACAAGTTCTTGCACTGTAATAGGAAAATCATATAGTGTCTGAGATATTCTTTGAGGTAAGTATCCAATAGGCTCAGATTTTAAATAATCCTCTGGATTCTGTCCATAAATTAAAACTTGACCTCTATGAGGCTTTATTATTCCCAGTATTAATCTAAGCAAAGTAGTCTTTCCTGCTCCATTTGGACCTACAATTCCAAGATAATCTCCTTGTTGTATCTCAAGGTTTATATTTTCAAGTACAAAGGTATTATCAAAAGAGTAATAGACATTTCTTAAAGTTATAGCTTTCATCTACACTCTAAAGCAGTTTTTAAAGCCTTAAGATTCTCTCTCATCGTTTGAAAGTAATCTGAGGAAGAGCTTTTATGAAATGTATTAAACGTTAGTATTTTTACTCCTGTTTCTTCTGATAAACTTTTAGCAATCCTTTCTCCCTCTGGTTCAGAGATAATGTATTCAATAGATTTTTTCTTTATCAAAGTTTTTAGATTTTTAATCTTCTTCAATGAAGGCTCTTCATCAGGCTCATGAACAACAAAATGAAAACTAAATCCGTATCTCGCACTAAGATAGTTTAAAAACTCATGAGTAGTAACAACATCTTTTAATGAGCAGTTTGATAGACTTTGCCTATACTCTCTGTCAAGTTCCTTAAGGCTTTCAGTGTATATTGAAAAGTTTTTTTCATATGCATCCTTGTTTTCTGGATAAATCTCCTTTGCTTTATCTTTTATTACTCTAATTATTTCTAAAACCAAAACAGGATCTAACCATAAATGAGGGTCTAACTCCTTAGTTGATGAATATTTTTTAAACTCTATATGATCTTGAAGTCTCACTAATTTTACACCTTTCAAAGCAAGATCTTCCTTTATTTTGTCTATCCATCTGTCTACATCTGTATTGCCAAGATAAACTACCATATTTGCATTATAAAGTTTTTGAATATCTTTTAAAGAAGGCTCAAAATTATGAGGATCAACTTGAGAAGGAATTAGCTCCTCAATTTGAGCCTCAGGCATTATCCATTTTGTAAAATGCTTAAGAGGATAAAGGCTTGTGTAAACTAAAACCTTAGATTTAGTGCTTGATTCAGGAATTTTTGAACAAGATATGAAAACAAAAAACACAAAAATAAAAGCAATAAAATAGCTCTTTTTCATATATTTCCTAAAAATTTTTTTACATTGAAAAGATGTCCTTTAATCTATCCTTTAAGCCTTTTGGTCCTTTTTTTATCTCCTCTCCTGATGCCTTAGCAAACTCTTCAAGAAGCTCTCTTTGACGTTCAGTAAGCTTCTTTGGAACATCAATGTAAACTGTCACAATCTGATCTCCTCTTTGAGTTCCTCCTACCCTTGGAAGTCCCTTACCTTTAAGTTTAAAGACCCGTCCAGAAGGAGTCCCTGGAGGTATCTCTATCTTTTCTTTACCATCAAGAGTAGGAACTTCAACTTCTCCACCAAAAACTGCTTTTACAAATGAGATAGGAATTGAACAATAAAGATTCATTCCTTCTCTCTTGAAAAACTCATGCTCTTTAACATTTACGAAAATATAAAGATCTCCTCTTGGACCACCAAACTCTCCAAGTTCTCCTTCACCAGCAACCTTTAGTTTAGTTCCCGTATCTACACCTGGAGGAATTTTTACTTTAAGTTCATGTTCTACCCTTAACTTTCCTTTTCCATAGCATTCAATGCAAGGATCCCTAATAATTCTTCCTGCTCCACCACATTTTGAGCATGTCTTGGATACTGAAAAAAATCCTTGATTATACCTTATATATCCGCTACCATTACAAGATGAGCAAAACACTGGTTCGCTACCAGGCCTTATTCCAGAACCATTACAACTTCCACATATATCCCAACGAGAAAATCTTATAGTTTTTTCAACGCCTTTTGCAGCCTCTTCAAGAGTTATTGTAATGTCATATCTTAAGTCAGCACCTTTTGTAGGTTTATTTTTTCTAAATCCAAAACTTCCAAAGAATCCTTCGAATATATCCTCAAAGATGTCTGTAAATGTTGTATATGTTTCAAAACCAAATCCACTTCCAGTAGGTCCATCTGGATTTCCATATTTGTCATAATTAGCTCTCTTTACCGGATCACTAAGACAAGCATATGCCTCATTTATTTCTTTGAACTTTTCTTCAGCGGATTTGTCTCCTGGATTCAAATCAGGATGATACTTTCTTGCAAGGCGCCGGAATGCCTTTTTTATTTCTTCCTGAGAGGCATCCCGGCTTACTCCAAGAATACTATAGTAGTCTTTCATTTGTTATCTTTATCCTCTACTTCAGCTTCTATTACATCATCTTCTTTTTTTGTTTGTGAACTACCTGTAGCTTCAGCCTTAGAGGCTCCTGCCTTTCTGTAAAGTTCTTCGGCAATTCTGTGAGAGGCTCTTGCAAGCTCCTCTATAGCTGCCTTTATTTCATTTATATCATTGCTTGTATCCTTTATTCTCCGACATTTTTCAACAGCTTCTTCTATTCTCTTTTTATCATCTGCCGAAATCCTATCTGCCATATCTCTTAATGTTTTTTCAACAGTATATATCATATTGTCTGCTTCATTTCTTGCTTCAGCGAGCTGTCTTTTACGTCTGTCTTCTTCTGCATGTGCTTCAGCCTCTTTAATCATTCTCTTTATTTCTTCCTCAGTAAGTCCACTTGATGCAGTAATTCTTATAGATTGTTCCTTACCAGTTGCCAAATCCTTTGCAGATACATGAAGTATTCCATTAGCATCTATATCAAAAGTGACTTCTATCTGAGGTACACCTCTTGGTGCAGGTGGAATTCCCACAAGCTCAAATACACCAAGAAGTTTGTTGTCTGCTGCCATCTCTCTTTCACCTTGATATACTTTAATTGTAACAGCAGTCTGATTATCAGCAGCAGTAGTAAATATCTGAGACTTTCTGGTTGGTATAGTTGTGTTTCTTTCAATTATTCTTGTAAATACTCCACCAAGAGTTTCAATTCCAAGAGAAAGTGGTGTTACATCAAGAAGCAAAACCTCCTTTACCTCACCCTTAAGAATAGCTGCTTGAATAGCTGCACCAATTGCAACAACCTCATCAGGATTTACACCTTTATGTGGTTCTTTTCCAAAGAACTGCTGGACAACTTTTTGAACCTTTGGAGTTCTTGTCTGGCCACCAACAAGTATTACCTCATCTATCTGAGTAGGTGTAAGCCCTGCATCAGAAAGAGCTCTTTTACATGGATCAAGACTCTTTTGAATTAGATCATCAACAAGCTGTTCAAATTTAGCACGAGTAAGTTTCATAAGTAAGTGCTTTGGACCTGAAGCATCAGCTGTTATAAATGGAAGATTGATTTCAGTTTCCATTGCTGAGCTAAGTTCAATCTTTGCTCTTTCTGCTGCTTCTTTAAGTCTTTGAAGAGCCATTCTATCTTTACGCAAATCTATTCCTTCCTGTTTCTTAAACTCCTCAATTAGCCAATCCATAATTCTCATATCAAAGTCATCTCCACCAAGATAAGTATCTCCATTGGTTGCCTTTACTTCAATAACTCCTTCTCCTATCTCAAGAATAGATATATCAAATGTTCCGCCTCCAAGATCATATACAGCGATTTTTTCCTCTTTTTTCTTATCAAGTCCATAAGCAAGGGCTGCAGCAGTTGGCTCGTTTATTATTCTAAGCACATTAAGTCCTGCAATTCTTCCTGCATCCTTTGTTGCTTGACGTTGACTGTCATCAAAATAAGCAGGTACTGTGATGACTGCCTCAGTTACAGGCTCACCAAGATAATCTTCAGCTGCCTGTTTAAGCTTCTGAAGTATCATAGCAGAGATTTCTGGGGGAGAGTATCTCTTTCCCATTATTTCAACATGTGCATCACCATTTGGAGCTTCTACAATTTTATATGGAAGTCTCTTTTTTGCTTCTTGGACTTCTGGAGAGTTATACTTTCTTCCCATTAATCTCTTTATGGAGAAAATTGTATTTTCAGGATTGGTTATTGCCTGCCTTTTTGCAACCTGTCCAACCAGTCTTTCACCCTTATCTGTAAATGCAACTACTGAAGGTGTTGTTCTTTGCCCTTCCTGATTTGGTATTACTACAGGCTCACCGCCTATAACTACTGCTACAACAGAGTTAGTTGTCCCAAGGTCTATTCCTATTGCTTTTCCCATGATCAATCCTCCTTTTTATTTTTATCATTATGAACACCCGATGGGTGCGAAGAAAAAGAAGCCTCTTCCGAGGATTTAACTTTCTTAGAGACAGTTACTAAAGACTCTCTCAATAGCTTATTTTTATATAAGTATCCTTTGCGAAGTTCTTCTACAACTATGTTATCTTCCATATCCTCTGTTTCAACTGTAGAGACAGCATGATGTAACTCTGGATTAAAAACCTGTCCAACTGTTTCAATTTGTTTTACTCCATATTTCTCAAGTATTCTTAAAAACTCTTTTAGTGTATTCTCAACTCCTTTTTTCATGCTCTCAAGCCATTCTGAATTAAGCTCACCACCTGCATGCTTTATAGCTAATTCAAAGTTGTCTATCACTGGTAATAAATCCTTTATTAATCTTTCATTGGCATAGTTTATCAACTCCTCTCTTTCTTTTTGAACCATCTTTTTGTAATTTTCAAACTCAGCGTACAATCTTAGATATTTGTCTTTCTGTTGTGCAAGCTCATTTTGAAGATTTTCAATAACATCTCGCGGTTTGTCTTCAAGTGCTGAACCCTTATAAGAAATTTCTCCAAGCTCTTGGTTTTCACTAGATGTATCTTTCTTTATTTCCTCCATTTAAATATCCCTCCTAATCTGAAAGTGTTCTGGTTAATGATTTTGCAAAGGCATTAACTAAAATAATTGCCTTTTGATAGTCCATTCTCTTTGGTCCAACAAGCGCAATAACGCCAAGTGATCTATCTTTTTCTTTATAAGGTGAAGCAATTATACTAAAGCTTCTAAACTCCTTTATAGGATTTTCCTGCCCAATAATCACCTTTACTTCCTCATCTTCAGAGATGTTTTCAAAAAGTTTAATTAAAAGATGTCTATCCTGTATAGTTTTTGCAACTTCTTTAAGTTTTTCTATATCTGAAAAATCTGGCAGTTGCATTATATTATAAAGTCCAGAGACATAGACATCTTCTTTTGAAAAATAAAGTGCTTCCTGACACATTTTTAAGATCTTTGAAATCAGCTTATCCCAGAAAAGTTTTTCTTGTTTTATTCTAATGAGTAAATCTTCTCTTATTTCATCAATTGTCTTACCTTGATAGTTTTTATTGACAAAATCTGCGAGACTGTTAAGTTCTTTCTGAGTTATTTCATGATATGCCCTTATTATCTTACTCTTTACAATACCTTTATCATTTACAATGACTGCTATTACAAGATCATCTTTAAATTTTATAAAGTCTACACGGTGTAAAGCAGTCTTTTCTGTTGCAGGTAAAAGAGCTAAACCGAGATATTTTGTGGCCTGAGAAAGACTTTGAGTTGCCTCTAAGAATAAAGAATCCATATTGTTTCTTAGTCTTTTTAGTTTTTTTGTAAGATTTTCTATAAACTTCTTAATTTCTGATGTTTGAGAGATCAAATTTTTTTGAAATATATAGTCAACATAAAATCTGTATGCTCTATCTGTAGGAACTCTTCCAGCTGAGGTATGTGGTTGAAAGAGAAAGCCTGCATCTTCTAAATCTGACATTATATTTCTTATTGTAGCAGAACAAACATCAAAACCATACTTTTTCATGATATAACGAGAACCAACAGGTTCAGGTTTTTCAATATAACTTTCTACAACAGCACAAAGCACCCTTTTTGTCCTTTCATCAAGTATAGTATCTTTCACTTTAGCACTCCTCATATTCAAGTGCTAATATTTAAATTAGCATGACAATACTAAAAAAGTCAAATATCCTACTACCATAAAAGCTCTTTATTTAGGAGTTTTTTATAAATATCACGAGGTAAAAAACATACCTTATGTAACTCTGGTGTATAAAGTTTTGTCTCTATTTTCAAAGGCTTTCTCATTTCACGAGGATCTAAGGACTTTGATCCTACAGAAAAACTCCACCAGTTTCCAGCGTAAGTTGCTATACTTGCAGTGTATAGATCAACAATTGGAAATATAAGTTTCATAGAAGACTGTACTTCATATACAAGCTCTTTATGAAATATAAGAGACTCTGAAAGTGTTACAAATATTCCATTTTCAGTTAGGGCATCTCTTACAGATTTGAAAAACTCAACTGTAAAAAGGCTCTTAGCAAAACCTATTATATCTGTTGAATCAACAATTATTACATCAAGGGAGTTTTTCATATCTTTTATAAACTCTGCTCCATCCATGCATCTAATCTCAACTCTTGGATCATCTATGGCTGAAGAGACAGATGGGAAAAACCTTTTTGAGACATTTATAACTTCTTCATCAATCTCAACAAAATAAAGCTTTTTTACACAATCATGCTTAAGAACCTCTCTTACTGCTCCACCATCTCCTCCACCTATTACTGCCACATTATTTGCTTCTGGATGAGCATGCATAACAACATGAGTTAACATCTCATGATAAATAAACTCATCTCTTTCAGTAAGCTGAACAACACCATCAAGAACTAAAACTCTTCCAAAATAAGAATTTTCAAAAACCATTATCTCTTGAAACTTGCTTTTGCCTTTATATAAAATCTTCTCAACCTCATACACATACTGGATGGGAGAATAAGGGTCTTTCTCAAAAAATTTAATCATTTTATTCCTCCTAAATTAAATATGTTTTTGGTATAGAAAATCCATTAAACTCTGATGCATAAGATATTGTGTATGCACCTGCAGACAGAATAAGAATGAGGCTTCCTACATCTGGTTCAGGAAGCACCACTTTTCTGTCAATTACATCAAAACTATCACAGCTTGGGCCCGCAATTGTCCATTCCTTTTCTTCTCCTCTACTTCCTACAACATATTGATATTTAATACCTCCTATGCTTTCCATTAATCCATTAAAAACTCCTACATCTATATATAACCAATTTTCATCTCCTCTTTGAGCTTTACCAATAATCCTTGAGACAAAAACTCCAGCATCTCCAACAACAGCTCTTCCAGGCTCTATAAAAATCTCAGTATCGGGAAAATACTCTTCAAGGAGACAGTTAATCTTTGCCTCTATTGTCTCTATGGAAGGAACCTTTTTTGTATACTCTATAGGATATCCACCACCAATATTTAGCATGGTTATCTCAATTCCATCTTTTTTTGCAAGCTCCTTTAGTTGAGCTGCTTTATGTATTGCGGTATGCCAATTATAAATATTACTGCATTGAGACCCAACATGAAATGTTATTCCTACAGGCTCAAGCCCCTTCTTTTTAGCATAAACAAGTAGCTGAGCTGCCTCTTCCATCTCAACTCCAAACTTTTTACTTAAAGGCCATTCACTTCCCTCATTTGGAACAGAAAGTCTCACATAAACTTTTTTTCCTGGGGTATATTTGGCAAGTTTGTCAACTTCTGCAATAGAGTCAAAGGCATAGTAATCAATTCCATATTCAACAGCCTCCTTAAGAAACTTAAAGGTTTTTACAGGATTACTCGTTATTATTCTTTCAGGCTCAACCTTTAACTGTTTTAGAATTGCAAGTTCTCCCTCTGAGGCTATCTCAAAACCTATATTAAAACTATTTAAATATCTTATTACTTCTATGTCTGGATTGGCTTTTACAGCATAAAAAACTTTTGAATTTTTAATTCCTTTTCCAATAATTGATATCTTCTCTTTTAGTATTTCTCTGTCAAGAAGAAGATAAGGAGGTTCATCATCATGAGATGCAATCCAGTTTAAGACTCTATCCATGAGAGTGTTCTTTTGATTTATCATAGTTTTAAAATTTTAGCATATTATATGATAGAATAAAAAATGGAAAATGAAAAACTACAGAATCTAAGGGACAAAATTGACAAGATTGATACAAAAATTCTTAAACTTTTAAGTGAAAGAGGAAAACTCGCAATAAAAATAGCTGAAATCAAAAGAAAACAAGGACTTTCCTTTTATGATCCTGTAAGAGAAAAAAATATCATAGAAAAAATTTTAAAACTAAATAAGGGACCCTTTCCTGATGATGTAGTTAAAACTCTTTTTAGAGAGATTCTTTCCGCAACTCTTGCACTTCAAGAATCACAAAAAATATCCTATCTGGGTCCAGAAGGAACATTTACTCATCTTGCAGCAATAAAATATTTTGGAAGCTTTGCTCAGTTTGAACCAGAAGACAATATAAGAAGTATCTTTGAGTGTGTAGAAAAAGGTTTAACAAAATTTGGTGTTGTCCCGATAGAAAACTCAAATGAAGGAACAGTTACCTATACTCTTGATATGTTTATGGAGTATGAAGTAAAGATTGCTGGAGAGATAATAATCCCAATAACACATAATTTGCTTTCTCTTACAGGAGAAAAGGAAAAAATAAAAAAGATATACTCTCATCCTCATGCAAAAGCCCAGTGCAGAGAGTGGTTACGCAAGAATATGCCAGATATTCCTGTTTATGATGTTGCATCCACTGCTGAAGCAGCAAGACAAGCTTCATTAGATGAAGAAGTAGCAGCAATAGCAAGTGAGTTTGCAGCAAATATTTACGGACTAAAATTCGTTGCAAAACATATAGAAGACTACAAAAACAACTACACAAGATTTTTCATCCTTGGAAAAACTTTTCCAAGTAAAACTGGCTCTGATAAAACCTCAATAATGTTTTCACTTCAGGATAAACCAGGAGCTCTCTATAATGCTTTAAAACCCTTTAAAGATTCAGGAATAAATCTTACAAAGATAGAGTCTCGTCCAGCAAAGATGAGAAAGTGGGAGTATATATTCTTTGTTGATTTTGTTGGACATATTGAAGATGAAACAGTTATGAAAACTCTTGAAGAAGTAGAAAACTACTGTATACAGCTTGTTCATCTTGGCTCTTATCCAATTTTTAAATAGAAGGAGGAAAATATTATGGTTAGACCACTTCCTTATGTACAGAAGATTCAACCTTATATTCCAGGAAAGCCTATAAAAGAGGTAGAAAGAGAACTTGGTATAAAGGAGTGTATAAAGCTTGCATCAAATGAAAATCCAGTTGGACCTTCACCAAAGGTTATTGAAGCAATTAAAGATTTAATATCAAATCCTGTTGAACTTGCAAGATATCCAGAGGGAAGCGGATACTATCTTAAAAATGCTCTATGTGATTTTTTTATTAAAAAAGGAGTAAATCTAAGTCATGATGAAATAATTCTTGGAAATGGATCAAATGAGCTTATAGATATTGCAGTAAGAACATATATAGGACCAGGAGATGAAGCAGTAATGGCTAACCCATCTTTTGTAGTTTATCCAATGAGTGTAATATCTCAAGGAGGGATAGCAAAAGAAGTACCACTCAAAGACTGGAGACATGACCTTAAAGGAATGCTTAATGAAATAACAGATAAAACAAAAATTGTATTTATAGCTAATCCAAATAATCCAACAGGCACTATGAACTACAAAAAAGAGTTTGATGAGTTTATTGAAGCTCTTCCAGAAAATATCTTAGTTATCGTGGATGAAGCCTACTATGAATATGTCACAGACCCTGAATATCCTGACAGCTTAAAATACTTTAAAGAAGGAAAAGATATACTAATTTTAAGAACTTTTTCAAAAGCCTATGGACTTGCAAGCCTGCGGATAGGTTATGGAATTGCAAAAAAAGAAATCATAACAGAGATGAACAGAATAAGGGAGCCTTTTAATACAAACACCATAGCACAACTGGCAGCAGAAGTTGCATTAAAAGATGAAGAACACTTAAAAAAAGTGCTTGAAATAAATGAGAAAGGGAAAGAATATCTTTATAAAGAGCTTGATAAAATACCATCTATTAAGTATTTACCAACTCAAACAAATTTTATTTATATAGTTTTGCCTGAAAATATTACATCAAAGGAGGTTTTTGATTTTCTCTTAAGACAAGGAGTTATTATAAGGCCTGTAGGACCAAACCAAATAAGAGTAACTATTGGTTTACCAGAAGAAAATCAAGCTTTTATTGAAGCATTTAAAAAATTCTTAGGAGGTTAAAGTATGGATATTATTGTTTTAAAGCCAGATATAAGTGAAGAGCAAATTGAAAAAATTATTAAAAAACTTGAACTTAAAGGATTAAAATCTCATATCTCAAAAGGTACTGAAAGAACAATCATTGGTGTAATTGGGGATACATCAAAAATAACAGAAGATGAGGAAAATGCAATAAGAGCCATTCCTGGTGTAGAAGATGTATTAAGGATTCTCAAACCATATAAACTTGCAAGCAGAGATTTTAAGAAAACAGACACTATTATTAAGGTGGACAATTTAGAAATTGGAGGCACAAAAGTTCATGTTGCAGCAGGTCCTTGTGCTGTAGAAAATAGAATTACTCTAATGAATATTGCTGAAAAAATAAAATCTGCTGGTGCTACTTTTTTAAGAGGAGGAGCCTTTAAACCTCGCACATCTCCATACTCCTTTCAAGGACTTGGAGTAGAAGGACTTAAGTATTTGGCAGAGGCAAAAGAAAAAACAGGACTTCCCATAATAAGTGAAATAATGGATCCAAGAGACATAGATGTAATGATACAGTATGTTGATATTCTTCAAATCGGTACAAGAAATATGCAAAACTTTAAACTTCTTATGGAAGTAGGTTCAGTAGACAAGCCTGTTTTACTAAAAAGAGGAATGTCTGCAACAATAAAGGAACTTCTTATGGCAGCAGAGTATATTCTTTCAAGAGGAAACGAAAAAGTTATCCTTTGTGAAAGAGGTATCAGAACCTTTGAGACAGCCACAAGAAACACACTTGACCTAAGTGCAGTTCCTTTACTTAAATCCTTAAGTCATCTTCCTGTTGCTGTAGATCCAAGTCATGGAGTAGGAAAGCGTGATCTTGTTATACCTATGGCAGCTGCTGCAGTTGCTGCAGGGGCAGATATGCTTTTAGTTGAAGTTCATGTAAATCCTGAAGAGGCTCTTTCAGATGGTGAACAATCTCTTACTCCAGAGCAGTTTAAAGATTTGATGAAAAGGGTTAAAGCCGTTGCAGAAGCCGTAGGCAGGGAAGTTTAGCATGGAAGATGGATTTAAAACTGTATCAATCGTTGGAGTTGGACTAATTGGAGGCTCCTTAGCCTTAGCATTAAAAGAAAAAAAACTAACTCAAAAAATTATTGGTTATGGAAGAAATGAGCAAAGACTTAAAGAAGCACTAAAACTTGGAATAATAGACAGTTATACAACCTCATTTAAAGATGCTTGTCAAGCAGAACTTATTGTATTGGCAACACCTACTGGTATATTTGAGAGTATTATAATGGATATGATAAAACATCTTAAAGAGGAAACGATAATTATTGATGTAGGAAGTGTAAAAAAAAGCGTAATAGATATCTTTGAAAGAATCTTACCAAAAGGAGTATACTTTGTTGGAACCCATCCGATAGCTGGTTCAGAAAAGACAGGCTTTGAAAATGCAAGAGGAGATCTCTTCAAGAAAGCTAAGGTGATTATAACTCCTACTGAAAATACGAACAAATCTGCACTGGAAAGAATAACTAATCTTTGGCAGAAGTTAGGTGCTCAAGTTGAATTCATGAGCGCAGAGCATCATGATAAAGTCTATGCTTTAGTAAGCCATCTTCCGCATTTAATATGTTTTTGTATGGTAAACACAGTTTCAGAGATGGATAAAAGTTTCATAAACTATGCTGGCTCAGGCTTTAAAGATGCCACAAGAATTGCCAAAAGCTCTCCAGAAGTCTGGAGAGACATTTTTTTAATGAATGATAAAAATATCTTAGAGTGTCTTGAGGTTTTTATAAAAAATATTGAAAAAATAAAAAATATGCTTTATAAAAAGGACTCAGAGCAAATAGAAAAATTTATAGAAAAAGCAAAAAAACTAAGACAAGAGATTGACTAAATGGATAGAGTAATTAAAAAAGCCAAGGCATTAAAGGGAGAAATAACGCCTCCGCCGGATAAATCTATATCTCACAGAGCAGTCATGTTTGCTTCTTTGGCAAAGGGAGACTCAAGAATAAAAAACTTTCTATGGGCAAAAGACCCTATAAGCACTATAAATGCTATGAAATCTCTTGGAGTAGAAATAGATATAACTGACTCAAAAGAGATTATAGTTCATGGAAAAGGCTTATATTCTTTAAAAGAGCCTGACAATGTAATTGACTGCGGAAACTCAGGTACAACAATAAGACTATTAAGTGGAATAGCTGCAGGACAGCGATTCCTTACAGTTCTTACAGGAGATGACTCATTAAGATACAGACCTATGAAGCGTATTATAAGCCCTCTTTCACTTATGGGTGCAAATATTATAGGAAGAGATGAAAATAGATTTCCCCCTATTGTTATAAAGGGAGGTTTCTTAAGAGGAATAACTTATGAAATGCCAATAGCAAGTGCTCAAGTAAAAAGTTCTATTTTACTTGCAGCACTTTATGCTAAAGACGAAACAACACTGATACAACCACATAAAAGCAGAGACCACACAGAGAGAATGTTGAAAAATATAGGTGTTCATATCAATATAAATGGTAATACTATAACAATTTATCCTCCTAAGAGTGATCTTAATTGTTTTGAGATAACTATTCCAAATGATTTTTCTTCTGCTTCATTTTTTATAGCTGGTGCTTGCATAGTTCCAAACTCAGAAGTATTAATTAAAAATGTTAATCTCAATAATACAAGAACAGGATTTCTTGAAATTTTAAAAAAAATGGGAGCAAATATAGAAGTTTTAAATATAACTGAACAAGCGGGAGAACCTGTTGGAGATATATTTGTAAAAAGCTCACCTAAGCTTAAAGGAATTACTGTGCAAGGGGATATGATTCCAAAACTAATAGATGAATTTCCAGTTCTTTGTGTAGTAGCAACTCAATCAGAAGGTAAAACCATTATAAGAGATGCCAAAGATTTAAGAGTAAAAGAATCGGATAGAATTAAAGCTATGACATCAGAGTTAAGGAAAATGGGTGCTACTTTAGAAGAGTTTGAAGATGGAGTAGAAATAGAAGGACCATGCACACTCATTGGAACTGAGGTTTACTCCTATCAAGACCATAGAATAGCAATGGCATTAAGCATAGCAGGACTAATCGCAGAGGGAGAAACTACAATAAAAAACGCAGAATGTGTTGATATATCATTCCCTAATTTTTATGACTTACTGGAGATACTTCAAAAATGAAAAAAGTAATAGCAATTGATGGACCATCAGGAGCAGGCAAAAGCACAGTTTCTAGAGAAGTAGCAAAGGCCTTAGGATTTCAATATCTTGATACAGGCGCTTTGTATAGAGCAGTAGCATACTATCTTTTAAAAAAATTCAACCATATCAATGACTTTTTATCTTTAAATGAACAAGAAATAGAAAAAGAAATTAAAAATATAAAGATTCACTATAAAAATGGAAGAGTTTTCCTATCAGATGAGGATGTTTCAGATTTAATTAGAGATCCAAAAGTTGGAGAGATTACTTCTCAAATTTCTATGCTTAAAGTTGTTAGAGATTTTCTACTTCCTATTCAAAGAAACTTTGCTAAAGAGGCAAACATTGTAGCTGAAGGCAGAGACATGACAACAGTTGTTTTCCCTGATGCATGGAAAAAGTTTTATCTTGATGCATCTACTGAGATAAGAGCAAAGAGAAGATTTGAGCAACTTATAAAATCAGGCAAAAATATAACCTTTGAAGAAGCATTAAAAGATGTAATAGAAAGAGACAAGAAAGACTCCTTAAGAGAAATTTCTCCATTAAGAATAAGTAGTGATGCTTTTTATATTGATACATCAGAACTTACACTACAAGAAGTTGTCTCAATAGTTTTAAAAAAAGTTGCAGAGGATGCTTAATATCATGTATTATCAAAAACAGTATGAAAAAGGATATTATCCTTGTAGAAGGTGCAGGTTTTTGTTTTGGGGTAAAAAGGGCAATTGATATAGCCTTTGATGTTGCAAAAAGACATAAAGATGGAGTTTTCACCTTAGGTCCTATAATTCACAATCCTCAAGTTGTAGAAAAACTAAAAGAATTAGGAGTATATCCAGTAGATGATATTTCTCAAAAGAACATAGAAACATTAATAATTAGAGCTCATGGAATTCCAAAGGAGAAGCTTATTGAGATAAAAAAGCTTGGCTGTGAAGTAATTGATGCTACATGTCCGTTTGTAAAAAAAGCTCAAAATCTTGCTGAAAAATTAGCTTATGAAGACTATCAAGTTTTAATAATCGGAGACAAGGAACATCCAGAAGTAAAAGGTATACTTAGCTATGCAGGAGAAAAAGCAGTTGTAATCAATTATGCTCAAAATGAGCTTACAGAGCTTGAAAAAATTCCAACTCTTGATAAAAAAATTGGTATAATTCAACAGACAACTCAACCATTGTCTAAGGTTAAAGAAATAATGAATAAAATAATAAACTCCCTTGATGAGTTTGAAGAAATAAGAATTTTTAATACATTGTGCAATTTTACATCAAAAAGACTTGAGGAAACAAAAAAAGTTGCCCAAGAGGTTGATTTGATGATTGTTGTTGGAGGGAAAAACAGTGCAAACACTACACAACTTGCCAATCTCTGTAGAAAAATAGGAGTAAAGACATACCATATAGAAGATGCTCAAGAGATTGACAAAGAATGGATTGAATCTGCTAAAAAAATTGGTGTTACAGCAGGTGCATCAACTCCACAGTGGATAATTAATGAAGTTATTGATAAAATTAAAAAGTTTATAAATTAAGGAGGAACTGGACGATGCAGAATCAGATTAGTGAAAAACAAGAGTTGGAAAGTTTATATGAAGGCTCACTGTCTCATGTAGAAAAGGGAGAAATTATAAAAGGGAAAATAATGGGAGTAAGAAATGACGGTGTAATAGTGGATATAGGTTATAAATTTGAAGGAATTATCCCTCTTCATGAGTTTTCCGAAGAAGAACTAAAAAATATAAAAGAGTCAGATGAAATAGAAGTTTTTATTGAAAAAATAGACGATGCACAGGGAACGATATCTTTATCAAAAAATAGAGCATTAAGAATAAAAGGCTGGGAAATTTTAATGAACGCCTATGAAAGAGGAATACCAGTTGAGGTAAAGATTACTGGAAAAACAAAGGGTGGAGTTTTAACATCCTTCTATGGAATAAGCGGCTTTATTCCAACATCACTACTTGAACTTGGAAAACCAAAATCTCTTGATGAATATATAGGAAAAACTCTGAAAGTAAAAATAGAAAAAATGGATCCTCCAAAAAATCTCTATGGACCTTGGAGAAATCTTAAAACATCTTTGATCTTTTCAAGAAAAGCCTATCTACAGGAAGAAAAAGAGAGAATGAAACAAGAGTTACTTAAAAAAATTAAAGAAGGAGAAAGAATAAAGGGAGTTGTAAAAAATATAACTAACTATGGAGTCTTTGTTGACCTTGGGGGCTTAGATGGCTTTCTTCATATTTCAGATATATCATGGGGAAAGGTGAAACATCCTTCTCAGTTTTTTAAAGTAGGATCTGAGTATGAGTTTGTAGTTCTAAAAGCTGATACTGAAAATGAAAGAATAACTCTTGGATATAAACAGAAAAAACCTGATCCATGGGAAAATATTGAAAAAAGATATCATCCTGATATGAAGGTTAGAGGAAAAGTAACAAAAATTGAAGAATTTGGTCTTTTCGTTGAACTTGAAGAGGGAGTTGAAGGACTTGTTCATATAAGTGAACTTGACTGGACAACTCCGAAGCATCCTACATACTATGCTGAGGTAGATGAATGGATCAATGTAAAAATTATTGATATTGATAAAGAAAACAGAAGAATATCTTTAAGCCTTAAGAGACTAAAACCAAAACCTTGGGAAGTTGTTGCTAAAAAATACAAAGTAGGTGATAGAGTTTCTGGAAAAGTTAAGACAATAACAGACTTTGGCGTGTTTGTTAGACTTCCTGAAGGGGTTGATGGTCTTGTTCATATTTCTGATATTTCCTGGACAAAGCATATTGATCATCCATCTCAAATCTTTAAAAAAGGACAGAAAGTTGAGGCTGTTATTTTAAATCTTGAGCCAGAAAATGAAAAACTTTCCTTGGGTATAAAACAACTTTACGAAGATCCATGGATTAGAGAGATTCCTGAAAAATTCAAGGTTGGCGAGGTCTATAATGCCAAGGTTATTAAAAGAACAGAACATGGATTATTTGTTGATATAGAGGGCATTGTAGAGGGATTGGTTTACAATTCAGAGATTGATAAGAATCAAACAGTAAAAGAGGGAGATGAAATAAAGGTAATGGTTGTAAGAGTAGATAAAGAAAAAAGAAGAATTGGACTTAGTATGAAAAAGGCATACGAAGATGAAAAGCAAAAAGATTAAATATTTCCTTATAATTATTGGAACGCTGATTTTAATAAGTCTTTTCATAACTATTATGGAAATAAGCATAAGTACAGGTAAAGTAGCGATTGTAAATATTAAGGGCATTATCGTAGATTCAAGATTATCAATTGATGAGATTAAACAGTACAGAAAAGATCCTTCCATAAAGGCTATTGTTTTAAGAGTAGAAAGTCCTGGAGGTGCTGTTGTTCCTGCACAAGAAATATATGAAGAAATAAAAAGAACGATTAAATTTAAACCAGTTGTAGTATCTATGGGTTCTGTGGCAGCTTCAGGAGGCTACTATATTTCTTGTCCAGCTACAAAGATTGTTGCCAATCCAGGAACGCTTACAGGCTCAATAGGAGTACTAATAGAAATACCTAATATAAAGGGATTACTTGATAAAGTAGGAGTTAAAACAGAAGTAGTAAAAAGTGGTAAATACAAGGACATTACATCACCGTTTAAATCCTTACAAAACGAAGAAAAAGAGATTTTACAAAAATTAACTGATGATATACATGAGCAGTTTATTAAAGCTGTATCTGAAGGACGAAAAATACCAATTGAACAAGTAAGGAAGATAGCAGATGGAAGGGTATTCACTGGATTAAAAGCAAAGGAACTTGGACTTGTAGATGAAATAGGTGATCTTGATCATGCGATAAAAATAGCTGCTCAACTTGCTAAAATAAAAGGAGAACCAGAAATAGTAATGAGAAAATCAACTATTTTAAGAGAACTTTTAAATGGAGATATTGAGTTATTAATAAAAAGGTTTCTACCTTATATACAGGTTTATTATCTATATTCGCCAATATTACAAAAAAACTAACAAGGAGGCTGTTGCATGAAGAAATCAGATTTAATTGAAAGAGTCTCTAAAAAAGTAGATATTTTAACAAAAAAACAGATTGAAACAATAATAGATATGATTTTTGACTGCATGAAAGATACTCTCTCAAAAGGTGAAAAGATTGAAATAAGAGGATTTGCTAACTTCAGAGTAAAACAAAGACCAGAAAGAATGGCAAGAAATCCTAAGACAGGACAACAAATCAAGGTTCCAGCTCAGAGAGTAATAAGTTTTAAGATGAGCAAAGCTCTCAAGGAAGCTTTAAATAAATGAAGTGCTTTTAAATGTTCAAAATCTCAACATTTATTATAAAGATTTAAAAATTATAGAGAACCTCAACTTTCAGATTAAAAAAGGTGAAATATTCTCTATTGTCGGAGAAAGTGGTAGCGGCAAGACCCTTACAGGATTATCCATAATAAATCTTTTACCTAAATATTTCAATATTAAGGGTAATATAATCTTTAAAGGAAAGGATATTCCAAGTCTTAATGCCTCTGAAATTAGAAAGATAAGAGGAAGAGAGATTTCATGCATATTTCAAGATCCAATGACATCTTTAAATCCTGTTTTAAAAGTTGGATATCAAGTGGCAGAAATGCTTATTTATCATTATCAGATATCTAAAAAAGAGGCCTTAGAGAAAACCCAAGAATTATTCTCCAAACTTAAAATATCTCATGTAATAAATAGTTATCCTCATCAGCTTTCAGGTGGAATGAGACAAAGAGTAATGATAGCTATGGCTGTAGTATGTGAACCAGAACTTATTATAGCTGATGAACCTACGACAGCACTGGATGTAACTGTACAGGAGGAAATTCTTGATCTCCTATACTTGCTTGTCAAGAAAGAGAATAGATCAATGCTACTTATAACACATGATATTAACATACTCGGTGAATATGCAGACAAAGTAATGGTTTTATATGCAGGCAGAATTATGGAAATTGGCTCAATTGAAGAAATCTTTAAAAATCCATTACATCCTTATACTCAAGCTCTCTTAAGCTGTATACCAAGAGAGGAAAGACAAATAAGAGGAATTCCTGGAAATATTCCAAATCTTAAAAATTTACCAAAAGGATGCGTATTTTATCCAAGATGTAGTTATAAAAATAAAAACTGTATGAAAGAACCCCCCAGTCTTCATGAAGTAAGTCCAGGACATTTAGTTAGATGTTGGCTTTATTGAAATCTTTTTCTTGACATAAAATCTTCAAGGCAAAGCTTATGGATTTCCTCTGTTACAAAGGTTCCTCTTAGCATTTTTCCCTCAACCATATAAATAACCATTTCTGCTATATTTGTTGCATGATCAGATATTCTTTCAAGATATTTAGCAATAAACATTCTCTTTAAAGCAATGGGTATAATTTCTGGATTTTTTATCATCAAGTTGAATAGTTCATTATGATTTTTCTCAAGAAGGTCATCTACCAGATCATCTCTTTTGATTACTTCATAACATAAGTCTACATCTTCTTTTACAAAAGCATTAATAGCATCCTCTACCATACTTTCTGTAATCTCAGCCATTTTCGGAATATTTACAAAAGGCTTAAGAAATGGCTCTTGATTTAGTTCAATTGCTCTCTCTGCAATATTTACTGCAAGATCTCCCATTCTTTCAAGATCTGTGCTTATCTTCATAGCTGTAGTAATAAATCTTAAATCCTTTGCCATAGGCTGTCTGAGAGCAATAAGCCTTATACATTCTTCATTTATATCAACTTCAAGCCCATTTATAAGGCTGTCTCTTGAAATAACTTGTTTAGCAAGTTCATTATCTCTTTCTATTAATGCCTTGACTGCCTTTCTTATTCCTTCCTCTACAAGACAACCAAGTATTAAAATTCTTTCCTTTAATTTCCTCAATTCATCATCTAAAATACCCATTACTTCCTCCTAATCTTTCACTAGCTTATTATACAGCTTAAAGATTTTCATTAACAAGCTTATTTATTATTAAAATTTGTTGCCTTGCCATAAAATTCTTTAATTTGAGAATATTCTATTTGTTCAATATACCGAGATATTATTGAAAATCTGTGAAATCGCATTTTATTGAGAATAGCTTTTGCATATTTATCATTAATTTGTTGCAACGTTTTTACAATTTCAATTAATACAATAGGGTCTTCTTCATACTCTATCATTTTCTCAAGTTCTGGCAGTGCTTTTTTAAGTTTTTTTAATCCTATTAAAAAAATTATCAGTCTTCTTATTTCCTTTATCGGATGCTTTAGTGAGAGTATCAACTTATCATCATAAGACAGACAATTAAAATCCCTCAAATCATAGTTACAATAAGGACACATAACTACACTTTCTGATATTTCTCTCCAGCAAGAAGGACAAAAGAAATGAATCATTTTTATCCAAATCTACCTGTTATATAGTCTTCTGTCAATTTCTGTGATGGAACAGTAAATATTTTTTGTGTTTTATCAAACTCAATTAGTTCTCCTAAGTACATAAAACCAGTATAGTCTGAAACTCTCGCTGCCTGCTGCATATTGTGCGTTACAATAATTATTGTAAGTTTTTCCTTAAGAGTTATTATTAACTCTTCAATCTTTGCGGTTGATATAGGATCAAGGGCACTAGTTGGTTCATCAAATAAGACTATATCTGGCTCAATTGCTATAGCCCTTGCAATACAAAGTCTCTGCTGTTGTCCTCCTGACAAAGAGTAAGCATTTGCATTAAGTCTGTCCTTTACCTCATCCCAAAGTGCTGCAGACTTAAGTGCCCATTCAACTTTTTCCTGAATTAGTTTTTTATCTCTTATTCCATTTACTCTTAGTCCATATGCAACATTTTCAAAAATTGATTTAGGAAATGGATTAGGTCTTTGAAATACCATTCCTACTTTACGTCTTAGATTAAGAAGATCTATGTTTGGAGCTAAGATATTTATCCCATCAGGATAAAAAATGATAGAACCCTCATATCTTGAACCAGGATATAAGTCATGCATTCTGTTAAAACATCTAAGTAAAGTAGTCTTTCCGCATCCGCTTGGACCTATTAATGCTGTAATCTTTCGCGTAGGAATTTTTAGATTTATATTTTTTAAAGCCCTAAAATCACCATAGTAAAAATTTAAATCCTTTACCTCAAGTTTAATATCACCCTCCTTTTTAACATCATTCTTTGTATTCAATTTAACAGTCTCTGTAGACTTATTTGTTGTTTTTAAAAATAAAGATTTAATATTGTTAATTATTGTGCCAACCATCACCATATGTACTTTCTCCTTACCCTTTGTCTGAGATAGTAAGCTAAAGCATTCATTATGACTGTTAAAACTAATAGAACAAACCCTGCAGCTGCAGCATTTATCTGAAAAGCAGCCTGAGGCCTTGAAACCCAGTTAAAAATCTGTATAGGCAAAACTGTAAAGGGAGACATCAGAACATCCCAAGCCTTTTCCAATGAAAAAAATGGAAACTCTGAAGTAAAAGGCGATGGAGGTAAAAAGGCAATAAAAGTTAAAGCACCTATTGTTACAAGAGGAGCAGTTTCTCCAATAGCACGAGATGCAGCAATTATAAGACCTGTAAGTATCCCTCCTAAGGAGTATGGAAGGATATGGTCTCTTATTGTATCCCACTTTGTAGCACCTACTGCATAGGCTCCCTCTCTTATATCACGAGGAATTCTTCTTATTGCTTCCCTTGTATTTACCACAATAACTGGTAACATCAATATACTCAAAGTAAGCCCTGCTGTAAGAATACTTTCTCCAAGTTTAAATCTGTATACAAAGATTCCAAGAGCAAGTAGTCCATAAATTATAGCTGGTACCGCAGCAAGATTATTTATGTTAAGCTCTATAATTGTCTCAATCTTTCCTCTAATTCCTCTCTTAGTTGCATATTCCTCAAGATATATTCCTGCTGGTATTCCTATAAGAAGAGACCAAAATATAGCACCAGCCATGACAAGAGTTGTTCCAACCCATCCTGAGAGTATCCCTGCTTTCTCAGGAAATCTTGAAGGATATGATGTATAGAAAGAAGGATCTATTAGTCTTTCATAACCATCTATGGCTATATCAACGATAAGTGTAATCATAAAAGAAACAACCAATAAAAACGCTATAAAGCCTATTATTGGAAATATTATGTCTGGTTTAGAACTAATAGTTTTTCTACCCATCTAATAAGCCTCTCTTATTCTTGACCTAAGCCAAAGAGCAATGGAATTAAAAATAAAGGCAATAATAAAAAGTGCAAAACCAACAGCAAATATTGAAAGATACTCTATTGAGCCATAAGGTAAATCACCCAATGCAACTTGAACAATATATCCTGTCATAGTCTGAATAGGTTCTCTTGGATCTAAGGTAAGATTAGGATACATACCTGCAGCAATTGCCACAACCATTGTCTCTCCGATAGCACGGGATGCACCCAGTATAAAGCCTGCCACTACTCCTGATATGGCAGCAGGTAATACAATAGTTATAGCTGTTCTTAATCTCGTTGCTCCAAGTGCGTAAGAGGCTTCTCTTATTCTTTGTGGTACACCTTTCATGGCATCCTCTGCCATTGATGCTGTATACGGAAGAATCATAAAGCCAAGCACTATTCCTGGTGCGAGAGAGTTAAAAGCTTCTAGACCTGGAACTATCTTCTGTAAAATTGGTGTAACAAAAAGAAGAGTAAAATAGCCATATACAACAGTTGGCACAGCTTCTAAGAACTCAATAATAGGTTTAGCAATCTCTTTAACCCTAACTGAAGCATATTCACTAAGATATATAGCTATAACTAAACCAAGAGGAACTGAGACTAATACTGCTATGGCTGCTATTAAAAATGTTCCTGTTATAAGAGGCCAAATACCAAACTTCTTAGTAGCAAAAACAGGTGTCCATTCTTTCTCTGTTAAAAATCTTTCTATTGGAACTTCCTGAAAAAACCTTATAGCATCTGAAAGTAAAACATAAACTATTCCAACTGTGATAAATATAGTAATAAAGCCGGCGGTGAAAAACACCGCCAGCACACATTTGTCTAATAATTTTTTATATGCTATGAATGAAAACACAACTTATCCCTATTAGTGTCGTGTTTCTCTCTTTAGAAGCTCTTCAACAGTAAGACCTACCTCAATCTGACCACCAAACACTGTTCCAACCTGCATTTTCTTAAATCTCTCTTTAGCCAGATCATAGGCCTTAGGTGGAAGAGGTATATATCCTACCTGTTTTGCTATCTTACCTGCATTTCTTAAATAGAACTCAACAAACTCTCTGACCTCAGGTTTTTCCTTTGCTGACTTTTCATTTACATAAATGAAAAGAGGTCTTGAAAAGGGCTGATAGGAACCATCCATAACAGTTTTTTCGCTTGGAAATACACATTTACCAGTCTTTGGATTTTTAACTGCCAAAGGTTTTATCTTTCCTTTATTCTCCATGACATAGGCTAAACCAACATAACCTAATCCACCCTCATCCTTTATTACCGCATTCATTATTACATTGTCATCCTCACTTGCTACATAGTCTCCTCTACTTGCCTTTGCTTTACCCATAACAGCCTCTGTAAAGTATTCAAAGGTTCCTGAATCTGCTCCAGGACCTGCAAGCCTTAAAGGTCTGTCAGGCCAACTTGGATCAATCTGATTCCACTTTGTAATCTTACCTTGAGCTTCAGGCTGCCATATCATTCTAAGCTGCTCAACAGTTATACAATCTCCCTTTATCCAGTTGTTCTTTGAATTTACAAATATAGAAAGAGCATCATAAGCAACAGGAAGTTCTATATATCTAATACCTGCCTCTTTACATGCATCCATCTCTTTCTTCTGAATAGGTCTTGAAGCATTAGATATATCTATCTCTCCTCTGCAGAACTTCTTAAATCCACCACCTGTACCTGAAATTCCAACTGTAACCTTTACAGCACCCTTCTTTGCCTTCTGGAAATCCTCTGCCACACCTTCGGTAATTGGAAAAACAGTTGATGAACCATCAATCTTAATAATAGGTTGAGCATGAATTACAGTAAAAGAAAAGAGCAAAAGCAATACAGAAAGGAAAACGCTACTTAGAAATAAACTTTTTAAATTTCCCATAGACATCCTCCTTTTCGTTTATATTTTATTATAATCTATTATACAAAGCTAATGTTACACTAACTTTACAGAAATGTTAAATTTCTGTTACAAAACAGGCAATTGAAAGAACTATTCATTTTGGTGCATCTGACATGGCACTTAAGCCTGAAGAAATAGAAAAGTCAAAATTTTTGCAATTTCCTGGTGTAATTGGTGGTATTGTTCCAGTTGTAAATATTCAGGGTATAACATTCTGACAGTTTAGTTCTTGATGGAACAACAATCTGTGAAATATTTCTTGGTGAAATAGGAAAATGGGATGACCTTAAAATTAAAGCATTAAATCCAAACTTACCTTCAAAACCCATAACTGTTATATAGTTTTGATGGCTCATAAACAACAGCTATCTTTACCCACTATTTAAGTAGTTCATGTAAAAAATGGATATGAAACTTCTATAAAGTGGAAAACAGAAATTGAAGCAAAAGGCAACGAAGGAGTTACAAACTATGTTAAAACAACTCCAAACTCAATTGGATATGTTGAGTTTACCTATGTTAAACAGAATAAGCTTACTGTTTTAAAACTTAAAAATCCTTCAGGACAAATTGTAAAAGCAGACTTTGAAAGATTTTCTGAATCTGCATTATCTGTAGATCTTGATGCAAAAACTCACTTCTATGCATGGATGACAAATGCACCAGTTAAAAAGGTTTGGCCTATTACAGGTGCTAAATATATACTAATAATTCTTTGACTGGGCATTTAAAGATGGTGAGAGTACTGCAAAAAAGCTTGATTACATAGCATTACCACAAAATTTAAAGGATAAAGTTAGAGCATACTGGAAAAGATATATAAAATAATTCTTTAATTTCTTAAACCTATAACTTTAAAAATATGAACTATGTCTCTTAAATGAATCTGTCCTGGTGCAGAAGCCTCGGTAAGGCTGGCATAAGTTATCATTGAGCCAAAAACTGGATTTATTATCCTTGAGGGAATTCCCTTTTGTCCCATTCCTAAAACAATAACTTTGTCATTTTTATGTTTTATAGTAAAATAAAGCAGTTTTTCCAAATCTTTTTCTTCTGTTACCATTGTTGCTATTTTAATAATATCAATATCTAAAGATTTGGCTCTCTCAAAGATTTTTTCTAAATCCTCCAAAGATGGTGTATTAATAAAATTGTGATATGAACCAATAAGAGATATATTAGAACCATCAATTAACTTTTTTAATAAAGAAACCTCATCGGAAAAGATCTCAATATCAAAAAAACTACAAAAATGTATTACATTTTCATATATATTAAGCCTATTTTTTACTTCCTTTTTACCACCCTCACTTGGCAATCTTACCGTGCATAAAAGAGGTAAGTCGTACTTTCTCTTTGCTAAAGCAAAGATATATTCTATATTTTCTATCTGACTAAACATATCAACTCTGAGTTCAATTAGATCAGCACCATTTAGTTCTTCCTCAGAAAGAGAAAAAACATCTTTGTCTGTAAGGACAACAGCTATGGCAGGTATGTTTTTAAGAAACATTTCAAAGTTTAACAGTTTTAGATTAAGTTATTCAAACTAAAAAGCCCTGAGCTTAAAAAAATGCTCAGGGCTCTCTGTAGGAGGGGGTGGGGGCTATAGACTAATTAGACTTTCTGGTGTAATGAGAAATTTTTCTGTAAAGTTGGAATATATCTCCTTTAATAATATAATCCGTAACTCCTTTCATAATCGTGAGCTTTTTAAGATAGTTTTCATCCAACGCAGAATAAAACAAAACTGGAATCTTTTTTTCTTTAACATACTTATCTATTAAATTACAAAGACAATCTCCGGATAATGCTGGCATATTCACATCAAGAAGAATTAAATCAGGATTTAAAAACTTAACATTCTTAGTAACACCAAGCCATCCCAGATTTTGAATAACTGTATAACCTACTTTCTCAAGGAGCTCTTTCGTAGTAATTAAGTCATTCTCATTGTCATCAACTAATAATATTTTACCTCTTTTCATATGATACCTCCTATTTAGCTAAAATCAATCTTTCTGCAAAATACTCAGGAAGTCCGCTTTCAATTATTGCATTTGCCACTTTTTTAACATCATAGCTTTTTCTTATAAAACTTACATTGACATCTTTTCTCTTAATATCAACTATGCATATGCATGTTCTTGGATCGCCATCCTTTGGCTTCCCTACACTTCCAGCATTAATAAAATAAAAATCTTTAATCTTTTTAAAATATGGAATATGGGTATGCCCATAAATCATTATTTCAGCCTCTGCTTTTTGAGCCATTAAAAGATAAAATTTTTCTTCTCTTTCCTCATACCAGTAGAGATTATTCTTTATTGGTGTAGCATGAAATATCTTTATTTTTCTTTCTTCAACTTGAAGAGAAATACTGAAAGGAAGATTTTTCATATAGTTTTTTGTTTTTTCATTTACAGCTCTCTTTGTCCAATCAAAGGAAAGTTGAGCCATCTTAGCCTGAAAATCATCTTCATATTTACACCCACAATGAGTCTTGTCATATGCTATAGCTTCATCATAGTTGCCTTGAACTCCTTCAATATTTTTTTCTATAAGGAATTCAGCTACTTCATTAACAAAAGGTGCATATCCACCAAGGTCTCCAAGATGATAAATTCTTTCAACACCTTCTTCAACAGCAGTCTGATAGGCAGTCTTTAAAGCTTCTATATTCCCATGAATATCACCTAATATTCCTATCTTCATAGATTAATAACTCCTTAATTAAGATATATGAAGTTTAAGATGTCTTTCCCATTCATCCCTAGATATAGCCTTTACATAGGAAGTAGCATCTTTTCTATTCATCTTTGGATTTATATGCTTTATTCCTAAGTATTTACACATAAAACTATAAAGCTCAGTATTGTCTATATGGCTTTTTAATTCTCCTGCCGAGAATCTTTTTCCGTAAACTAAAACAATTTGGTCTTCGGCAGTATGATTTGTTGATGTAAAACCCACATTTCCTCTTCTTTCCTTAGCAGGTTTATTAAGCCTTTCATTTTCATATTCATATATGCTCCTTGCAAGAATTCTTCCCATTGTTGCCTCTGGTTCATACCATATGTCATTGACTACTATATTTCTCTTTTCATTCAAGTTTTTATATATCTCCTCTGCCTCTTCCATGGAAATCTTATGTTGAGTATAGTTTTCAAAGATATCCTTTACAGTTTTTAAATCTTGATTTTTCATCTTTTTAATCATGTACTCAAAAGAAGCTCTGTTTTTATATTTCATTAAAGCCTCTGTTGCATCATTGTATTCAGGTCCTGTTCCGTTTATTCCATAACCTGAGTTTCCATGATCTGATGTTACTATTAATAAAACATCTGGATTTTTATTTATGAAATCCATGACTACTCCAATAGTTTTATCAAGCTCGTAACAGTCCATCATCGCAGAGTAAGCATCATTAGCATGACAGGCATGGTCAATTCTTCCAGCCTCAATCTGAAGAATAAAGCCTCTTTTGTTTTTTGCTAACTTTTTAAGGGCTACTGCGGTCATCTCTGGCAAAGAGGGTTCTTTTTGGCTTAGTTTTTCATCATTCATTCTATCAACAAAATAACTTATATGGGATGAGCTAAAAACTCCAACAATTGGATTTTCATCAGAGATGCTATTTATTAACTCTTCCTTAGACTTAACTACTTTATAGCCTTTTGATAAAAACATTGCATAGATATCTTTTTTGTCCTTTCTCTTTTCTTTATTTAGAAATCTGTCACCGCCTCCCATAGCCACATCCAAATTAGAGTTGAGTAGCTCAAGAGCAATATTTTCTTCATCATCTCTGTTAGAGTTATGACTATACCATGCTGCAGGTGTTGCATGAGTTATTCTTGTAGTGGTTACAAATCCACAAGACATTCCCTTTTCCTTTGCAAGCTCAAATATGGTTTTTAGACTTCTTCCATCAGGTAAAACAGAAAGACTTCTGTTTATTGTTTTTGAACCCGTAGCCCAAGCAACAGATGCAGGTGCAGAGTCAGTAACAACAGAAGAAAGAGAGGAAGTATTCTGAAGTAAGAGTCTTGTTTTAGAATTTCTGATAAGACTTAAAATATTGCTTTTTTCTTTGAACTTCATCTCCATAAACTCATTCATCGCTTTAATAACTCCAAGGGGCCAACCATCACCTACAATGAATATTACTCCTTTTGCTCCTGAAACTTCTAAGTCACTGACCCTTGCAAAAACTTCCTTTGATGAAGTAATAAGAGCTATAAAACTTGCTAAAGAAGCCTTTAGAAAATCTCTTCTTTCCATGGTTTTTCTCCCTTAATTTGTTATAGCTGTTTTAAGCTTATTAAACATAATCTTTATAGAGGAATTTCCCTCATAGGGCACTATTACAGTATTCTTTCCAATTTTATAAATATTTCCCCTCCAGTTAACTTTGCAACTAATAAGAGGAACAAACCATATAAAGGCAGTTATCAAATCCTTAATTGGAATAAGAAGGCTTGAGAATCCTAAGGGAGATTTAATCATTCTGCCTATGTAGAGATCAAAAGCAATTTTTATTATAACTGTCAATATAAATGCTGTTATAGAAATCCTTGAAAATCCCTCTAAAATTGGAATAAAAAATGATAAAAAAACAGGATTACTTAGAGGTTCACTAAAGTATTTTACTCCTGCTATTTTCCATCTTATCTTTGCCCATCTTGTGTGTCTGTTTAAAAACTTCCTAAATGACCAGTATTCATTTATATTTTTTACTGTGTAGCTACAAAGTACAACTTTCTTACCCTTTTCATTCATTAATTTTCCTATTATATAGTCTTCTGCTAAAACATCTTTTACTGCATTAAAACCGCCTATTTCTTCAAAATCTTTTTTTCTCATGAGCATGGATTTACCAATACTACATGGCATCTTGAGAAATTTATCAAGAAAACATACACTTGTAATTACAAATGAGTTTAGATGAAGATTTTCAAGTTTGGCACCAAAGGTTTTACCTCCCTGCCCTATGATAAGATTGGTAACAAGACCTGTATCTGAAGTCATAGCAGAAATAGTTTTTCGTAAATAGTCTGGCTCAACATAGACATTGCTGTCACTTATAAGGAAATAATCATACTTTGACTCTTCATAGGCAGAAATCATATTTTTTACCTTTGGATTTAAAGCATTAGATGAATTGTCAACAATAATCCTTACAAGGTTAGGATATCTGCTCTTTATTTTTTGAGCAATCCTGTATGCAGGATCATTATAATCGTTTAATGATAAAATAACTTCATACGCAGGATAATCCTGTTTACAGAAACTTTCAAGATTATCAAAGAGATTGTCATCAAGTCCCTTAAGAGGTTTAATTATTGATACTGGAGGAAGGCTTTTAGGAATATAATTTTCTATAAGTTTTCTTCTTAATGCCAAGGTTTGCAAAATATAAACTGTTAAGCTTAAAAAAACTAAAAACAAAAATATCCACAGAATCATTCTTACCCCCTAAAAAGTGTTATTGCTACACCTTTATTTTCTTTTATGCAGTTTTTTACAGATGTTACATCCTTATTACAGTTAAGAAGTGTTTTCCATGAGTAAAGATGGCTTGCTTTGTGAAAATCGCTGTTTGCTATGTAAGGATATTTTTTAACACTTACAACATTGAACACATCATCTCTATTTGCTATTTCCCATGCGTCTATATACTTTCCATATTTATTTCTGTTTTTCCATAAATACAAAGTATTGCGAATTTCTCCCTTCATATGATGAGGATGACAGGCAACAACCAAGGCTTTTTGTCTTTTTGCCTCAAGAAATATCTTTTCATAGGATTCACAGGCAGGAATAAAATCCTTTATATCGATTATTAAAATATGAGCGGATTTTTCAGAGGAAAAGTAGTTTTTACTTATCTCAACCCCTGGAATAACAAGCATTCCATATTTATCCCAAGCTCTTTTTGCTTCATATTTTATGTTCTCTATGTATTCATTAAAGTTTTTTTCAGTAACTGTAAATCTAAACTTATATGCAAACTTTCCAATCATACTGTCTCCATTTACAACATGGTCAGTAATGGCAATAACATCAAATCCTGCTTGCCCGAAAAGATCAACTACATCTTTAAGCTCCATAGAACCATCTGAGTATTTAGTGTGAATATGAAAATCACATAAGAGCATTTCTTAATTCAATAATAAACCTATGAAGTTACATGAAAGTTAAATGTTCTTTAAATTTCTGTTAAATTTTTCTTTGAAATTTAACAATACTTTAACAATCTCTTAATTTTTCTGTAACAAAACTATGAGATAATCTTCATAAGAAAAATAAAGTGGAGGTAAAAGTGCTACAGACAGAATATAGGATCTATCAAAATAAAAACTTAGATTTACCATATTCAGATCTTAAAGTTCATTTTCAGCCTATATTCTCTGCAAAGACTGGTACAATCTTTGGTTATGAGGCTCTGACGAGACATAAATCAATAAAAAATATAAAAAATCTTTTTCTTGAGGCAAGAAAAAATGGCTCAATATTTATACTTGATATGATATGCAGAAGAAATGCAATAAAAGAAGCCTCAAGACAAAATATTGACAGTTATCTTTTTATTAACATATGTCCTGAAACTCTATCCTATCCTAATCATGAAGTTGGGATAACTGACAGATTTGCAGAAGAGTTTGGATTTCCAAAAAATAGAATAGTCCTTGAAATAACTGAACAGTCAGCCATTGAAAATTATGAGATATTTATCAAGTCTGTATCTTACTATAAAAATAGAGGTTACAAAATAGCAATAGATGACTTTGGAGCAGGATTCGGAGGTCCTAAGCTTCTTAGTCTTCTTGAACCTGATATTGTAAAGATAGATAAGTATTTTATACATGCCATAGAAGAAAACAATTTTTCAAAGTATTTTATAGATTTTACAGTGCAAGTTTGTCATAAATTAAATATAATGGTCGTAGCTGAAGGAATTGAAACTCCTACTCAGTTAAGTGAGGTTATAAATATGGGAGCTGATCTTCTTCAGGGATTTTATCTTGGAAAACCTGAAGAGAAAATAAATAAAAATAGAAATGTTGATAGATGATCTAAATTCTATAAAGTGTGATATAGAACCATCAATATTAGATTTATCAATAGGAGATATCGCGGTTAAGGTTGAACCGCTAAACAAGAAAGCTAAGATTATGGATGCATTTCTTAGGTTTATGAAAGACGAAAAACTAAATCTAATTCCAGTAGTAGATAAAAATACTGTAATAGGACAGCTTCACAGAAATAGATTCTTAGAAAATACAGTTCTCGGAAGATTTGGTTATGGAATTCATCTAAATGCTAAAAAATGCGTATTTGAAGTTATGGAAGAACCAACCTTCATTATTGATTATGCTATGACTCTTGAGGAGGCTTCAATGATAGTTCAAAAAAGAGAGCTCAAAAAAATATACGATGATATCATTGTAAGCAAAAATAATGAGTATCACGGAGTTGTTCCTATAAGTGTATTGCTTGAAGCCATAACTCAGAGATCATTGATAATAGCAAGAGATGCCAATCCTCTTACTGGACTACCTGGAAACTGGGCTATTCAAAGAGAGATAGAAAGAAGAATTAAATGTAAATGTCTCTTTGATGTATGTTACATAGATATAAACCATTTTAAACCTTTTAATGATTGCTATGGATTTGAAAAGGGAGATAGAGTAATTATAAGTATCGGAAATATTCTTAAAGAGACAGCAAAAAACTTTCCTGAAATTTTTATAGGGCATATTGGAGGAGATGACTTTATTTTCATATCACCACCAAAAGTTTCCATATCAATATGTCAAAACATAATAAAAGCTTTTGAAGAGCTCTTACCATACTTTCATGGAGAGGACTTTATAAAAGGTTACTATATATCAAAAAACAGAAAAGAAGAAAATGAAGTATTTAAACTTCTTTCCCTTACCTGTGCAATTGTAAGCACTGAGACGAGAAATATAACTTCCTTTGCTCATCTTGCCTCAATTGCCTCAGAAGTGAAAGCAGAGGCAAAAAGAATTGCAAGGATAAGTAATGGTTCGGTAGTATTCAAAGACAGAAGAAATGATTAAGAATAATATTCCATATTTATTAGTCTTTTCTCATGAACTAAAATCTCCTCTTAATACCATACTTAATCTTGCTAAACTTATTGAGTTAAGCCTTGAAGAACCAAACAAAGAAAAGATAAAAAAATATACATCTATCATTACATCCCAAGTAATATTTATGAAAAACTATATTTCAAACACAATTGAACTTGATAAAATTCAATCAGGCAAACAAAATTTAGTTATAGAAGAGTTTAATATTATTGAAATTCTCCATGAAGTAGTGGAGATAACGAAAATACTAATAGAGAGTAAACCCATACAGATAAAAACTGCTTTTGAAGAGGAAGAACTTATTGTATCCTCAGATCTCCTTAAAATAAAACAGATTCTTATAAATATTGCATCAAACTCTGCAAAGTTTACTAAAGAAGGTTATATCTTATTCAGTCTTAGTAAGTTAAACAACTATGTTTTAATTAAAGTGGAAGACACAGGAGTAGGAATTCCAAAGGAAGAACAAGGCTATATATTTAATCCCTTCTTCTCAGATAATTTTTCCCATGAAAAAACATATGAAAGTTCTAAACTTGGACTTTACATAACAAAAGAGTTAATAAATATTCTTGGAGGAAGCATCTCAATTGAGAGTGAATACGGCAAGGGAACAAAAGTCTATATATCAATCCCAAACAAATAGAAAAAACAATAAATTCCTATGGGGTGTGGCAACTTCAGCTTTTCAACTTGAAGGCTCTCCCTATGCAGACTGGTCTACCTGGGATAGTATCTTTAATCTTAATCCAAAGATTACGAATCATTACGAACTATACAAGGAAGACATAAAATTAATAAAAAATCTCGGTGTCAATGCTTATAGATTTTCAATCGAATGGAGTAGAATTCAACCATCAGAAGACTACTGGAGTAAAGAAGTAGTAAACCACTACCAAAAGATTATTGATTTATTAAATGAAAATAACATTACACCTATGGTGACTATTCACCACTTTACTCATCCTGTTTGGTTTATAACAAAGTATCCATGGCATAAGAAAAAATCTATAGAAAAGTTTATAGAGTATGTAGAAAGATTAGTTGAAAACATAAAGGGTGTCAACTACTGGATAACCTTTAATGAACCATATATACTAATCCTCGGAGGATATATTGAAGGATGCATTCCTCCAGGATACAAAGACTTAAGCTTAGCTATAAAGGCACTGAAAAATATATTTATATGTCACGGAAAGATTTATGATCTTATTCATCTAAAAAATAAAAATAGTATGGTAAGTATAGCTCATAACATGGCTGTATTTGCTCCTTGGATAAAGTGGAATCCCTTGGATAGATTTTTAACGAAGATTGCAAAAAAATTCTATAATCAATCCGTTATTGAAGGATTTATGAGTGGTAAAATTAAACTGCCTATACCACTAAGAAAGACTCTTGAGATAGATGTACCTATTCAAGGTAAACTTGATTTTTTAGGAATAAACTACTACACAAGAGTTCATATGAGATTTAATCCTTTTAGAAAGCTATTTATTGAGTTTAGACACAGAGATATAGATGGACATGGACTTACAGACATGGGTTGGGAAATATATCCAAAAGGATTAAAAAAAGTTCTAAGATATGCCTCTAAACTAAATGTTCCGCTCATAATCACAGAAAACGGTATAGCCACTAAGGATGACAACAAAAAAATGAAGTTTATTAAGGCACATATTGATGTTCTTGAAAGTGCCATATCTGAAGGAATAAATGTTAGAGGATACTTCTATTGGTCACTAATTGACAACTACGAATGGCTTCATGGACTTGATGCAAGATTTGGACTTTACAGAGTGGATTTTAGAACATACAAAAGAACTCCAACTAAGGCAGCATCTTTTTATTCATACATAATAAAGTCAAGAAATTTTCAATGAGTATATCGTTTAAACTCTCTAAATTTTGTTACAATTTTTTATGGATCCCGTTACTCATGCTCTTTCTGGATTTGTATTAGGAAAAACAATAACAAAGAACAAAAAAATTCTTGTTATTATTCTTATTAGCACACTTCTACCTGATATTGACATTCTTTTAAGACTTCATAGTAGAGAACTTTTTTTAATGTATCATAGAGGTATTACTCATGGGGTTGGAGCTTTGTTTATATTTCCTATTTTAACTGCATTACTTTTCCATAAAAAATTAGGTTTTTTTAAAACATACTTTGCTTCTTTTTTAGCCTATGCACTCCATATTTTACTTGATTTTACAAATCAGTATGGAGTAAAGATTCTTTCACCTCTTGACTGGAACTATTATAGTCTTTCATTAGCTTTTGTAGTTGATCCATATGTTTTATTTCCTCTTTTGTTTGCTTTATTATTGTCATTTAAACTCAAAAATCAAGCAAAAGTTTTGTATATAGTTTCAATGATATTTATTGTGATTTATATGGGAACTAAGGCATACCTTAAAGCAGAAGCAAGAGATTTATTAAAACAAAAAATAGAAGCCCATCAGTATAGAGTTTATCCTCTTGTCAATGATTTTCTAAGATGGTGGTTTGTAGCAAAACATTCAGATGAATATATAACGGGATTTGTTGATTTATTTACAAAAAAAGTATATTTTGATGAAAGATATAAGATTAAAAATGAACCTGCGATTCTAAAATCAAAAGAGTCTAAATCCGTAAAAGTCTTTCTTTCTTTCGCAAAACATCCTGTAGCAGAGACTAAACATGAAGGAGATGTAACTGTAGTTTTATGGAGAGAACTTTCTTACGGATTTTTACCAAATGATAGATTTACTGTAAAAGTTTGGTTAAAGGACTCTCCTCAAGGCTATAAAATATTAAACTCTAACCTCAGAATATGAAAGTCTGCGAAGTCTTTGCAAGTATTCAAGGAGAAGGTTCTCTTTCAGGGATACCTATGATTTTTGTAAGACTCACAGGATGCAATCTAAGATGCACATACTGTGATACAAAGTATGCCTACTATGAAG
>JANXCZ010000092.1 GCA_025060075.1 Thermodesulfovibrio sp. | reverse complement strand
AATGTCCTTTTCAACTATCTCCAATTTTATTTTTTCTGCTCTTTTAATCCTCTGAAGAATATCAAGAGCTCTTTTACCTTTTGCTCTTCTTAAAGGATCTGGAGAGTCTGCAATATGCTGAATTTCTCTTAAAACAAATCGAGGAATGAGAATGGTTCCCTTTATAAAACCAAGCTCTATAAGATCTGCGATTCTTCCGTCTATAAGAACATTTGTATCAAGAATTTTTGGATCTTCCCATATTGCTTCTTTTTTAATTATCCATAGAATATCAGCAATGTTTAGTGTGTCAGCCTTTTTCATACCAAAAATTGCACCTGCATATCCAAATCCTGCTATAAAGCTAAAAGCAATAAAATTAAGATTTGAAGATAAAATTAATAAAGGAAGACTTAAAAGAGTTCCTGCAAAGACTCCTAAAAAAAGACCTAATAAACCGAACAAGATTTGTGAACTATTCATTTTTTTAAGTTTTAAATAAATAAAAACAGTAAGAAAAACACTGCCCAACAAAACAATAAAACTCATCAAAAAAGGATTTAAAATAAAGCTATTAAAAACAGTAAGGAAACTAACAAACAAAGTTATAGCAAAAAGAAATATTAAAAAACTCATGAACCCAAAATCATATAAAATTTTTTACCGCCTCTGTTTATCAAAACCAAAACATCTGGTCTTGAAATTCTTTGTATTACTCTTTGGAAGTCTGAAGCAGACATTATTTTCTGTCTTTCAATTTCCATTATTAGATCTCCCTTTCTAAGTCCTGTAACATCAGCAGGAGATCCAGGTTCAATCTTGTAAATGACCACTCCTTTGTCTTCAGGATCTGCTCCAATCTGTTTTGCCATTGAGGGATCAAGATCAATCACTGAAAGACCTTTAAATGGATTTTCAAACTTTCCTGTGGTTTTTTTAAACATTTTTGTCTCTTGAAAATGTTCAGAAGAAAGCTGAGCAATAGTAACAGTAGTTTTATAAATCTCTCCATCTCTGAAAATCTTCAAATTAACAACAGAACCAATTTTACTTTGAGCCACAAGATTTTTTAAGATAGCACTCTCTGTTATCACTTTTCCATCATACTCAAGAATTATATCACCTCTACGAAGTCCAGCTTTATAAGCTGGTGACTGTTTAGTCACATCTGTAACGATAACTCCTGTAGGTTCTTTAAGTCCAAACTTCTCAGCCAGTTCAGCTGTTAAATCCTGAACCATTACTCCTATCCATCCTCTTATAACTCTTCCTTCTTTTATTAAGCTATCCTTTATAACCCGAGCCATATTGCTTGGAACAGCAAAGCCTATTCCTTGATATCCTCCTGTTTTTGAAAATATTGCTGTATTTATCCCTATGATTTCTCCTTTTATGTTTACAAGGGGACCACCTGAGTTTCCAGGATTAATTGCTGCATCTGTTTGAATAAAGTCTTCATAGTCAGCTATTCCCACATCTGCTCTACCTGTTGCACTTATAATACCCATTGTAACTGTATGAGTAAGCCCATAAGGATTTCCTATTGCAAGAACAAAGTCTCCAACTCTGAGTTTATCAGAATCACCCCATGGAGCAACAGGTAAATCTTTTGCGTTTATTTTAATTACAGCCAAATCTGTTTTAGGATCAGCACCTATTAATGTTGCTCTAAATGTTCTTCTATCATAAAGAGTTACCTTTATTTCCTCTGCTTGCTCAACAACGTGATAGTTAGTAAGAAGATATCCATCGCTAGAAACAATTACTCCAGAGCCCATGCTCATCTCTTTCCATCTTTTTCCATGAGAATTACCAAATGGTGGTAAAAACTCAAAGAGATCTTCAAGTGTGGGAGGAGACTGGACAGTTCTTGTTGTAGAAATATTTACAACTGATGGAGAAACTGCCTTAACAATCTCAGCAAAGCTTTTTACAGGTTCTGTAATATCTGTGTAAATAGGAATAGATCGCTTTGATGAAGTTGTTAAATAAAAGATTATTACTCCAGTAACACATCCAATGGCAAAAATTAGGATAAATAAATAAATTTTTTTCTTATCCATTCTATCCTCTTTTGACCAGTTTCCTTACTTCTCCTACACGAATAGTTATCTTCTGGGAGTCAAGATGCTCAAGATATGCTATAGCATATTTTCTTGTTGTATTAAGAAGTGTTCTAAACTCAGAAACTGTCATCTCATTCTTTTTAGAGAAAAAATCCTTAAGTAGATTAATCATTTTGTTATATGTATCAGATAGAAGATACAAATTGTCATTTATTCTTACTACTTTACCCTGTTTGTTAAGTATTTTTAAAATATCTGTTAGTTGAGATTCAGGTATTGAAAGGGTTTTAGCAAGTTCTTCTTTAGAGGGCGGTTGAAAATCTTTTTGAAGCTCTTTTAATATTTTCATCTCAAGCATTGGATCGATCTTTTCTTTATGGGCTGATTTTAACCTTACTGTATTACCCTCTACTGAGACATCTTCAATGTAAGGCAATAAGCTTAAAACTTTTGGAAATCTATCAAGAGACAGTTTCGTCTTTATCTCTTCTTTTGGTATTCCTTCCTTAAAAGGATTATTGGTATGAAACTCTTTAAGTAGATTTAAGAGAGAGTTTTTAAAATCATTGAAAATATCTATATGAAATAGAGTATTTTCAGCATTTATAATCTTTCCTTTTTTTACAAGTTCATCAACAGCTTTTCTAATCTCTGTTAAATCACTACTTATCCATCCTTCAAGTTCAGAAATAGATATACCTTGAAATGCTCTTCTTTTAATTTTGATCTCCAGTTTTTCAATTAGGCTTCCATTGAATAAAATTTCAAGATCCTCAAGCTTTATTTCTTTCTTTTTTCTTGGTGGATCAGGATCAATAATTACTCCTCCTCCAAGTGTCTCTAAGGGTGAAAATCTTCTAAGAATAAATCTATCTCCAGCCATTGCAACCACTGGCTCATTTAGTTTTATATGGGCAAATACCTCTTCCTCAGGCAGAATCTCAGACTTATTGAAAAGTCTTATTTTTCCTACTGTTTCAGATGTCGTAAGATAAAAATGAACAGGCATTCCATTCTTTAAAGGCTTTACATCCTTTAATAGCTTTATTTTTACTTCAACAAGAAAAGAAGGCTTTATTTTATCAGGGATAGTAACAACATCTCCTCTTTTAATTTCTTCCTTTGATACTCCTTGAAGATTTATTCCTACTCTCTGTCCTGCAAAAGCCTCTTTAAGCTGTATTCCATGGCTCTGAAGTCCTCTTACTTTTGATAAAACTCCTTTAGGAAGAATCTCAACAGGACTGTCAATAGCAATTTTGCCTGAAAGAACTGTTCCCGTTACGACCGTTCCAAAGCCTTTTAGAGTAAATACTCTATCAATAGGCATTCTGAATATTCCATCAGTTGATTTTTCACTTACTTTCAGGGCAAGTTCTCTTATTTTCTCCTTTAAAAACTCAATGTTAAATCCAGTTTTTGCCGAAACAGCTACTGTCTCCGCGTTTTCAAGAAAAGTGCCTTTAACTGCTTCTTTTATATCCTCCTTGGCAAGTTCAAGAGTTTCTTCATCTACAAGATCTGCTTTATTGAGAACTATGATACCACTTTTTATTTTTAGAAGATCACATATTGCCAGATGTTCTTTTGTCTGAGGCATAACTCCTTCATCGGCAGCAACTACAAGCATTACCATGTCTATTCCACCAACACCAGCGAGCATGTTTTTTATAAGTCTTTCATGCCCTGGAACATCAACAATACCAACTACTACATCAGGATAGTTGAGGTTGGCAAATCCAAGATCTATGGTTATACCTCTTTCTTTTTCTTCCTTTAGTCTGTCAGGATCTATACCTGTAAGAGCCTTTACAACAGAGCTTTTTCCGTGGTCAATATGCCCTGCTGTTCCAAGAATTACCTTTTTCATTTGACAAGCTTAATAAAGTTACTTAGAAGTTTCAAACCCATTTTCTGTGATTTTTCTGGATGAAACTGAGTTGCAAAGATGTTTTCGTAAATAATCATTGAAGTAAACTCTATTCCGTACTCTGTAACCCCACCAATAAAACTTTTGTCTTCAGGCACGACGTAGTAAGAATGAACAAAGTAAAAATAAGAATTATCAGGAATTTCTGATAAAATTTTGCTTTTTTTTCTAAACTTCACTGTATTCCAACCCATATGAGGGATTTTATATTCTTTTGGAAGACTGAAACGTATAACTCTTCCCTTAATTAAGTCAAGTCCCTTACATATACCAAACTCTTCAGACTCTGTAAACAAAATCTGCATTCCGAGACATATGCCAAGATAGGGTTTCCCTTTAAGAATTTCTTCTTTTACTGTTTCAATAACTCCAATGTCTTTAAGATTTACCATACAGTCACGAAAAGCACCAACTCCTGGTAATACAATAGCCTTTGCCTTTTTTATATCTTCAGCAGACTGAGTAATGATAACCTCTCCACCAACTGCTTCAATTGCCTTTGAAACACTCCTTATATTTCCCATTCCATAGTCAACAAGGGCAATCATCCGTTAATTCTACCATAAAATAAAGAGTTTTTTTAAATTATCTCCCTCTCTGTAAGGTTTAAATCTCATATGTTCAAAAGTTTTTACTTCAAAATTTCCATCGGTTTTTTCTCTTATTTGTATAGCTCCATCAATATCTGTTCTGTAAATTAAGCATCTTTTCTTTAAATAATCCAAAACCAACTGATGAGGATGTCCATAGGGATTTTCCTTGCCAACAGAGATAATGCAAACCTTAGGAGAGACTGCTTCATATAGTTCTTCATAGAAAGAGCTTTTACTTCCATGATGAGGCACTTTTATAACATCAGCTTTAAGATAACTAACAGGAATACTACTTAATGCTTCTATTCCTGTATCAGACGTAAAAAGAAAAGTTTGTTTTCTACACTTAAGAGAAAAAACAAGACTTATTTCATTACTGTCTCTTGAAAGAGATGAAGTATAGAATCCTTTATAGGGATGCAGTATAGTAAAAATGCAACTTCCTACTTTGATGATATCACCTCTTTCAAGATGTTTCAAATTTAATGGAATTTTGTATTTTATATAACCATTGTCCCATATTTCCCTTACATTGAAGTTTTGTATAACTCTTAAAAAGCCTCCTGAATGGTCTTTCTGTTCATGAGTAATAATTAGAGCTTGCAAATCCCTATATCCTTTTGCCTTAAGATATCTTTCTACTTCAAAACCTGTTTTACCTGTATCAATGAGAAAGACACCATATGGAGTCTCAACTACTGTAGCCTCTGCCTGACCAACATCAAGAAAAGTAACTTTTATAATTTCTCTTTCTGAATTAACTAATATGAGACTGACAAGGAATGAGATAATGATCATTAGAGAGCATATTGCAAAGGATATCTTTTTAATCCATCCCTTTAATCCGTAAAAACTAAAAACTGTCAGAAAAATCGCAAGATAGAAAAGTAAAACCGATCCTAAGGGAATAGGAGGAATTGTCAATGAGGAAAAATTTAAAGAGGATAGTAAATGCATAAGTTTAAAGGAAAATGAAGCAGTAAGGTTTATAATCTCAGGCATTGGATAAAATCCTGTAATGAGATATATGAAGACAAAAAGAATATTTAAGGGGAAAAGAAACATTCCTATAATAAATCCAACTGTTAAGTTAGCAATGGGGCTAATTAGAGAAATATAATGAAATTTATAAGCTACAAGTGGAGCTGTAATCAATGAAGCTGAAATAGTTATTAAAAAACTAAGAACTATATAGGATAATATCTTACTTTTTAGTCTGTGTTTAAAGCTTTTGTAAATATCGGTTACAAAACCTATGGCTAAAGTAGCAAGAAAACTTAACTGAAAAGAAAGATCTTTGACTGCTAAGGGATTTATAAGAAGAATAAATAGACAAGCAAATGAAACTGTAATAATCCATAAGGATTTTCTCTCTACTAAAACACCAATCATGAAAAATAGAGCCATTATAAATGCTCTTGTTGATGGATAGTTTGGCTCTATTAACAAATAATAAAATAACAAAACAGGAAAACAAAGTATAATGCTTAACTGAAAAGGAGTAATATAAAGGGTAAGGTAAACAAGCCATTTATAAGGAATGAAACGAACAAGAAGCTTAAAAACTAAAAAGAAAAAGGTAAAAAGAAGACTAAAATGAGCTCCAGAAATACTTAAAAGATGAATTAGACCTGTTTTTTGAAAGTCTTCCATTATTTGTTTTGGTATCTCATGCCTTACTCCTGTAGTCATAGCAATCATAACAGATGAGGCAGGCTCACTTAGTTTTGCTTTTATTTCTCCATTAATTTTTTCTCTGATTTTTTCAAATAAAGTTTTGCTTCGCTTTTCTTCATCAACTATTTTAGTGGCATAACAAAAATCATATGTGCTTGTAGCATAAAAATTTTTATTTTCCTTAAATTTTTTACATTCTATACTATAAACTCTATCTTCTTCAGGCTTTTGTCTAAGGTATACTTTTAAGATTTTTCCCTCGGTAGTTTTAAAAAAATGAGTATTTTCTTTACTTAAAACTAAATATCCTTTGAATCTTATATCAGAGTCTTTTTGATTAGACAAATTCTTTTCATTCAATACTCCATATAAAACTCCAAATAAGGAAAAAAATAAACACACTAAGGCTATTAAGTATTTCCTTTTTGATAGATAAAATAAAGCAGGTATTAAAGATAGAAAAATAGAAAATGTGGGAAAATAAAGAAAAGCCACTCCAGAAAAAACTCCTAAAATAAAGGAAAAAACATAGGGCATAGAAAATAGTTTATCCTTAGAGGGATAATTATTTTCAATAATTTAAATATGAAAGAATCGAAAGATTTTTATATTTTCTCTCCTATATATAGATAAACAGTACCGAAACTAAGGGAAAATGTTTTTATTTTCTTAAATCCACATTTTTCCATTATATTTACGAAATCTGAAGGATTATAAAACTTTTCTATAGATAAACCAAGATACTCATAGGCAGAACGGACAGAAAAAATAGAGGCAACAAAAGGTATAAACTTTTTTAAGTAAAAAAGATAAGGCTTTCGTAATAATCCCTGAGGAAGAGAAAACTCAAGAATTAAAACTCTTCCACCCTTTTTTATTACTCTATTGATTTCCCCTAATGCTTTCTCTGTATCATGCATATTTCTAATACCAAAAGCACAGGTTACAGCATCAAAAGATTGATTTTTAAATGGCAACTGATATGCAGAGGCAGATACAGGAATAAAATTGCCTTCAATTTTTCTAACCGCAACCTTAAGCATCTCAAAACTTATATCTACTCCAACAATTTTCATTCCCTTTCTTAATAATTCTTTAGCAGAGTCTCCTGTTCCGGTGGCAAGATCTAAAACAAAATAAGTTTTACCATTTAGAGTCTCTTTGGCCATCTTCTTTCTCCATAAAATATCTTGACCAAGAGACAGTAAATGATTGAGAAAGTCATATCTTCGGACAATTTTATCAAACATTGATTTTATACTGCCGGTTTCCTTCATATCCCAAAATTATATCATAATTAAACTATGTATCTTCGTCCTTTTGATCCATGGAAAAGTAAGTTATGTACATGTCCGCCAAAGTATTCAATAAATCCATATACTGGATGTGTCCATGGATGCCTTTACTGTTATGCTTCTTCATACATAAAAAATTTCTTTCATTTGAGAGAAAAATCAAATATTATAGAATGTCTAAAAAGAGAGATTAAAAAAATTCCACCAAACTCTTTAATTTCTTTATGTAATACCTCTGATCCATATCCACCAGTAGAAATCATTAAAAAAACTACAAGAAAATGTCTTGAAATTTTAAAGGAAAATAACATGAAAGTTCTTATCATAACTAAAAGTGATATACTCTTAAGAGATATTGACTTACTTAAAGAAATGCATTCTTGTGTAACAGTAACGATAACAACCTTAAAACACTACAAAAAACTTGAGCCAAATGCTCCTACTCCGATTCAGAGGCTTAGAGTTCTTGACTCATTAAGTAAAGAAGGTATTTCTACAGGTATAAGACTTGATCCAATTATACCAATGCTGAATGAAGAAGAAATTGAGACAATCTTAATGGCAGCAAAGGAAAGTGGAGTAAAGCATGTTATTGCAAGCACATTTAAACCAAGATGGGATAGTTGGAGAAGAATATCATTGGCTTTTCCTGATATTGCTTTAAAAATTGAAAAACTCTATTTTAAAGAGGGAACAAAACTCGCAAACGCTTGGTATTTACCAGAAAATTTAAGAAAAGAATTTATGATTAGAGTAAGCGATATATGTAGAAAACTATCCTTAACATTTTCCTCATGTAGAGAAGGTTTCCCTGAGTTTAATAGTTCTCCAAGCTGTGATGGAAGTCATTTGATTCCTGATAAAAGTTCTTCTCAAGAACAGGTATCCATTCTTTTTTAAACTCCTGAAATCTTCCTTCATATATAGCCTGTCTCATCTTCTCAAAAAATTTACAGTAAAAATAAAGATTATGTATAGTATTAAGTCTCATTGAGAGAATCTCCCTACACATATAAAGATGTCTTAGAAAAGCTTTTGTGTAGTTTTTGCATGTATAACAATCACACTCAGGATCAAGAGTAGAGGAGTCTTCTTTAAACTCACTTCTTTTAATGCTTATACGTCCTTGAGAGGTAAAGAGAGTTCCATTTCTGGCATTTCTTGTTGGTATCACACAATCAAACATATCAATTCCATACTCAACTGCATGCAACACATCTAACAGATCACCAACTCCCATTAAATAACGAGGCTTTTTATGTGGGAGTTGTGGAGCAAGCTCCTTTACTATTCTATACATATCAGTCTTTGGTTCTCCAACACTTAAGCCTCCTACTGCATACCCATGAAAATCAATTTTTATTAGCTCTTCTAAAGCTTTAAATCTCAAATCTGGAAAAACTCCACCTTGAATTATGCCAAAAAGAACTTGATTGGTATTTTGTTTTTCAAAATACTCCTTGCTTCTTTTTGCCCATTCAGTGGTAAGTCTTAGAGATTTCTCAACGTATTCTCTTTCTGCTGGATAAGGAACACATTCATCCAAAACCATCATTATATCTGAACCTAAGGCAATTTGGATATCTAAAGCCTTTTCAGGAGTTATAAAACACAGTGAGCCATCAATATGTGAACGAAACTCAACTCCCTCTGATGTTATCTTTCTTAAAGAGGCTAAACTATATATCTGAAATCCTCCACTATCAGTAAGAATTGGACCATGCCAGTTAATAAATTTATGAATTCCTCCAATCTTTTTAATTGTCTCATGTCCGGGTCTTAAGTAGAGATGATAGGTATTGGAAAGAATAATCTCATATCCGATTTGTTTTATTTCATCTGGAGTCATTGCTTTGACTGTTCCGTTTGTTCCAACAGGCATAAATGCTGGAGTATGAACAAT
>JANXCZ010000088.1 GCA_025060075.1 Thermodesulfovibrio sp. | reverse complement strand
TGTGGAGTATGTCATACAGAGTTAGACGAAATAGAAGGTAGAGCAATGCCATCATTTTTTCCGATTATTCCAGGACATCAGATTGTGGGAGAAGTGGTAGAGGTTGGAGCTGGTGTAACTAAGTTCAAAGTAGGAGATAGAGTGGGAGCTGGCTGGATATATTCAGCTTGTGGTAAATGTGAATATTGTGTTAAAGAATTAGAAAATCTTTGCAATGATTTTAAAGCAACAGGTAAAGATGCTCATGGTGGATATGCTGAGTATTTTAAAATTCATGAAGATTATGCCTTTCTAATTCCAGAAAATTTTAAATATCAAGAGGCTGCTCCACTTTTTTGTGCAGGTGCAATTGGTTATAGAGCTTTAAAGCTTGCAAATATTGAAAATGGTCAAAACATTGGACTCATTGGTTTTGGCGCTTCAGGGCATATTGTTTTGAAAATCATAAGACATCTCTATCCAGACTCAAAAGTTTTTGTATTTTCAAGAACTCTCTCAGAAAGACAGTTATCTATTGAGCTTGGTGCTTATTGGGCAGGAGATTTTAATGAAAATCCACCATCAAAATTACACTCAGCAATTGATACAACTCCCGTATGGGGACCTCCTATTAAGGTTTTGAGATATATCAAACCTGCCGGAAGACTTGTAATCAATGCAATAAGAAAAGAGGAAATTGATAAAAAAGAACTCTTAGATATTAGCTATAAAGATGATTTATGGCTTGAAAAAGAGATCAAATCAGTAGCTAATGTAACGAGAAAAGACATTGAAGAGTTTCTTAAAATTGCCTCTCAAATACCGATAAAACCTGAGATTGAGATATATTCTTTTGAAGATGCTAATAAAGCGTTACAAGATATAAAGGAGAGAAAGATAAGAGGTGCCAAAGTTTTAAAGATTGGAGGATAGAATGGATAAAAAGGCTACGGTTTTAGAAATAGTTAATAGGCTTGATAAAAGATATCCAAATGTAAAGACAGCACTCAATTTTAACTCTGCTCTTGATTTATTAGTTGCTACAATATTGTCTGCCCAGACTACAGATGTAAATGTAAACAAGGTAACTGAAAATTTGTTTAAAAAATATAAAACAGCTTATGACTATGCAAAGGTATCATTAGAAGAACTTGAAAATGACATAAGAAGTATAAATTTCTACAAAAACAAAGCAAAATACATAAAAAATCTTGCAAATACATTAATTGAAAAGTTTAATGGGCAGGTACCTAAAACTATGGAAGATTTAGTTACTCTGCCAGGTGTTGGAAGAAAGACAGCCAATATCGTCTTATGGAATGCCTTTGGAATAAATGAAGGAGTTGCTGTTGATACCCATGTAAAAAGATTGTCAAATCGGCTTGGACTAACAGAAAATACAGATCCAGAAAAAATAGAAAAGGATTTAATGGATATAACACCTCGTGAGCATTGGGGAAAACTCTCTCATCTACTTATAATGCTTGGAAGAGAAATCTGTAAAGCTAAGGCACCAAATCATAAGATTTGTCCACTGAATGATATCTGTCCAAGCAGTAAAACTTAATCTTATTAGTTGATATTTAATTCTTTTTTACTCTTACTTCATAGTTTTTTTCATAGATAACGCCATCAAAAATGGCATCCGTGAAATCTGTGGCAATAAGGATACAATGGATAAACTCAGCATTTTTCAGATTTGCTCCAATAAATTTTGCTCCAGAGAGTTCGGTTTTAAAAAAACTTACTTTTTCTAAGTAGGCATTTGAAAAATCTGCACCTGTAAAGGTTGCCTGTTTAAGATTTGCCTCTTTCATATTAGAGTTTTTGAAGTTTGCAAGCGAGGCTTCAGCCATTTGAAGATTTGCTCCCTCCATTGAGGCATTCTGAAAATTACAAACTGTAATTTTTGCATTAAGAAGATTTACTCTATTCATTTTTGCATTACTAAAGTCAGCACCTGGCAAAAAGGAAAAATTAAAGTCTGCACCATTAAGAATAGCACCCTTAAACGAAGCTCCTGTAATATTAGAACTATCAATTTTACAATCGGTAAGATCAGCGCCATCAAAGATGCATAAAGATAAATTACATTTACTCAGGTCTGCATTTCTTAATATGCATCTACTGAAGTTTACTCCTATAAGATCAGCTCCTGATAAGTTTATTTTCGTTAAGTCTAATCCTGATAAATCTGAATTTTTCTCAATTTTTATCAATAACTCATTTTTTTTCATTTATCCTTTCTCCATGACAGTATATGTTAAATCTATTTCCTCTTAAGAAACCAACTATTGTCAATCCAATATTCTCTGCAATCTCAACAGCAAGAGAAGTTGGAGCAGCTCTACTTACTATAATTGGAATCTTCCATTTTGCAGTTTTTAATACCATTTCTGAAGAAATTCTTCCACTTACGAGCATTATTTTACCATGAAATGGAATTTTATTAAGAAGTGCCCATCCAATAACCTTGTCTAATGCATTGTGCCTGCCTACATCTTCAGCAATAAAAAATATTTTCTCTTTGTCTGCTAAGGCTGCTACATGAAAACAGCCTGTGGCTCTGTATAAAGTGGATTTAATCTGAAATTCCTTAAAGAGATTAAAAAGAGTCTTAGGACTTACTACAGTATCATCATCTATTTTTGTTTTTAATTCTTTTATAAAGCTTAAAGATGCCATACAACCTGATGTTATAGTTTTCTCTTCAAGTGATACAAAACCTTCAAGTTTAATCTTAGCATTAATCTCATTGTCTTTTTCTTCTAAGGATATGCTTTCAGGACACCATTCTCCTTTTAAGATGCCCTCTGTCATCAAAAATCCTATGATTAACTCTTTAATATGTATTGGTGATGCAGAGAGAGAGATAATTTTTTCATTGTTGACCAAAATTTTGACTGTTTTTTCTATAGCTATTGAGTCTTCTACTTCGTCAGTTTTTTCATTTTGATATTTAATTATTCTCTTTAATGTCAAAGGTTTCATAAAACTATTTTAATTTTTGTAATTTTTTTCTTGCAAATTATTTTAAAAAACTGCTATTCTGAAAAAGAATAAATTTTTTAGGAGGTAGATGTGTTTAGTATTAGTGAAAAAGCAGCGGAAAAGGCAAAACTAATCCTCAAAAATGAGGGTAAAGAAGGATGGGGTTTAAGAATATTTTCCACTGAAGGATATTGTAGTCCATCATTCGGTCTTGATATTGATGAGAAGCCTCAAGAGGGAGATGAAGTGATTGAAAAAAATGGATTAAAGGTTTATATAGATAAACAAACCTTTAATCTATTAAGTGAACTTGAACTTGATTACTATGAAGATGAAGAACAGGAAGGATTTATACTTAAAGGACCAATGCCTTCCTGTGGACCAGGTTGCGGAGGGTCTTGCGAAGTATAGGCGATGTTTCCTATTCATCGCCCAAGAAGATTAAGAAAAAGTGAAATCCTGAGGAAGATGGTGAGGGAAACTATCCTCACTCCTCAGGATTTTGTTTATCCTGTTTTTGTTGTTCCTGGTAAAGATATAAAAAATCCCATATCATCAATGCCTGAGTGTTTTCAAGAAAGTGTGGATAATGTAGTAAAAACTGCAAAGGAAGTTTTTTCTCTTGGCATTCCAGCAGTAATTCTTTTTGGAATTCCTGAATACAAAGACGAAAAAGCATCATCTGCCTATGATGACAAAGGTGTAGTTCAACAAGCAGTAAGAGCAATAAAAGATACTCTTCCAGATTTGATTGTTATAACCGATGTTTGTCTTTGTGAATACACT
>JANXCZ010000078.1 GCA_025060075.1 Thermodesulfovibrio sp. | reverse complement strand
ATACAGATAAGACATCCAACACATTTTTCACTGTCCTTTACGAAAACAGGCATAATGAAATTATAACATGTTATAATCTTAAACTTGGATATGGAAAGAGAAATATTTCTATTTTTTCATAAAACTTTAGCAAACAATTTTCTAGACTCCCTCATGATTTTTTTTAGCCAAAAAGGTTGGCTCCTTGGGATTCCAATTTTCTCTTATATGATTTTCAAATATTTAAGAACAAAGCAATATAAATACATAGCATATTTTATATCTACAATCATTTTAGGATTATTTTTTTCTGACTGGCTTTCTTTGGAGATTAAAAATCTTACTCAGACAGTTCGTCCATGCTGGACAGAGTATTTTAGAGGAATTGTTGGATGTACACAATCTTATAGTTTTCCATCAACTCATGCAGTAAATGCTATGACTTTTTCCACAATTCTGATACTATTTTTGAAAAATAATTTAATTAACACAAAATTGAGAAAGATTTTCTATTTTTATATTTTATTAACCGCTCTCCTTATATGTATATCAAGGCTTTATTTAGGTGTGCACTGGTTTACAGATGTTTTGGGTGGAATGGTATTAGGAATAATATTAGGAGTTTTTGTTTTTTATTTAACCACAAGGATTAACTCATTGAAAAGAGTTTTTTACTTCAGCCTCTTCATTATTACTCTTTTCAGGATTTATTTTATTCTTCATGGACCTGTGAACATATCTCCAGATGAAGCTCATTACTGGGAATGGTCAAGAAGGCTTGATCTAAGTTATTACTCAAAAGGTCCTATGATTGCCTATTTGATTGCTTTTTCTACATGGATCTTTGGTGATAATCCATTCGGAGTTAGAATTTTAGCAACAGTTTGCTCATTTTTAAGCAGTCTCTTTATTTATAAAGTGGGGGAGAAACTTTTTAATGAGAAGGTAGGCTACATTAGTGGAATTTTATTTCAATTAATTCCTCTATTTTCAATATTTGGCATCATTTTTACCATTGACAGTCCCTTTATTTTATTCTGGATTATTTCAATGTATTTATTCTTAATTGCTCTTGAAAGACAAGGATTTTACTGGTTAATTCTTGGAATCTTTACAGGATTCGGGCTTCTCACAAAGTATACTATGGCTTTTTTCTATGTCTGTATGTTCGTTTATCTTCTTAAAAAAGGCTATCTTTGTCTCAGAATGACACAGAAAGAACTCAGATTCAAAAGGTTAAAATAAACAACCATTTTAAAAATCCTATGCTCTACTTAAGTATTATTATCTCCATCATTGTTTTTTCCCCTGTAATAATCTGGAACTTTCAACATGACTGGGTCACTCTGAAACACACAGCAGGTCAAGCACATGTATATGATGGATTTAAAATTTCATTAAAGTATTTTTTTGAATTCATTGGAAGTCAGCTTGTAGTTGTTACACCCTTGATTTTCATTCTCGGATTCTACTTTATTTTTAGACCATCAGCTTTAAGCCTTCAGCCTTCTAAAAGATGGTTTCTCATAGCTTTTTCAATTCCTGTGTTTGCCTTTTTTTTAGTAAAAAGCATTCATGGCAAGGTTCAAGCAAACTGGGCAATGCCAGCTTATATTCCTTTTTTGATTGTTCTTTCTCATGGCTTAATTCAGAAAGCTTATAAAAAACTTATTATATCAGCGATTATAGTAGCCTTTGTTTTTACCTTTATTAACCATGCGTTGCCATATCTAAATCTTCCAGAAAGGATGAACCCCTCTTCAAGACTTAAAGGATGGAAAGAACTCGGAGAAAAAGTCTCTGGAATAAAAAAAGAATTGGAAAAAAGTGGAAAAGTGGTGATTTTCTCTGACAGATATCAGATCTCAAGCGAACTTGCTTTTTATACAGAGGGTAACCCCACTGTTTATTGCATAAATCTTGGAAGAAGAATGAATCAGTATGATCTATGGCAGTCAATAAATGATGAACTCAATGGCTTATCAGCTATTCATGGAATTTATGTTGTGTATGGAAGAAAAGAGTTCCCTGAGCATGATGTCTCCTCTGCTTTTGACAAATGTGTTTCTGAATATTTCACTGTCTATGAAAAAAAAGTTAAAATTAGAGATTATACAATTTTTAAATGCTACAACTTTAAAGGCATGAAACTAAAGCCCCCTAAAAAATATTGAAGGAGGCAAGGATGGATTTATCAGTAGTAATACCTCTTTACAATGAAGAAGAAAATGTTCATGAACTTCATAAAAAACTAAAAGAGACATTAAATAAACTATCAATTAACTATGAAATTATCTATGTTGATGACGGAAGCATTGACAACACCTTAAAATATCTTGAAGAAATTCAGAAAAACGATCCTCATGTTGTTGTTTTAAGCTTTAGAAGAAACTTTGGACAAACAGCAGCCTTTGCAGCAGGATTTGATTTTGCCAGAGGAGATATTGTAATTACAATGGATGGTGATCTGCAAAATGATCCTGCTGATATTCCAAAGCTTATGGAGGCTATAAAAGATGTAGACATTGTTAGTGGTTGGAGAAAGAAAAGAAAGGATCCATTTTTATCAAGAAGACTTCCCTCAATAGTAGCAAACTGGCTAATTGGAAAAGTTACAGGCGTAAGAATTCATGACTATGGATGCTCTCTCAAGGCCTACAGAAGAGAGGTTGTTAAAAACTTAAGACTTTATGGAGAGATGCACAGATTTATTCCTGCTCTTGCAAGCTGGTATGGAGTAAAGATAAAGGAGATAGAGGTAACTCATCATCCAAGGTATAAAGGAAAGTCAAAATATGGAATAGGAAGAACAATTAAAGTTCTCCTTGATCTTGTTACTGTAAAATTCTTGCATAGCTTTTCAACAAAACCAATACAGTTTTTCGGACCAATTGGTGTTTTATTTATGATTTTAGGCGCAATAATCGTTGGATATCTTATTTTTCTTAAACTATTTAAGGGAGTATCAATAGGAGGAAGACCCTTACTTCTTGGAGGATTTTTTTCTGTTCTTATAGGGCTTAACTTTATTGGTATGGGACTTCTTGGCGAGATGATTGTAAGGGTCTATCATGAAACACAAAAAAAACCAATCTATATTTTAAAGAAGATTTTAGGACCAGGGGAGTGAAGCAATATATAAGTTTTCTCATTCGTTTTACAGTAACGGTTTTATTAATTCTGTATCTTTTTAAAAAAATTGATTTTTCTCATGTCTTAAACTCTCTTACCTTAATAAATCCTGTAGTCTTTCTCATTACTTCTTCCTTGTATATTCTTTCTTCATTTATATCCGCTCTAAGATGGAGGATTTTTCTTGATTTTCAGGATATAAAAACATCAAAGCTATTCTCTCTTTATCTAATTGGAGCCTTTTTTAATAGTGTCTTACCGGGAATAATAGGAGGAGATATAGTAAAAATCTTTATGCTAAGAGAAAAGACAGGACTTAAAAGAGCATTGGCATCAGTTTTTATGGAAAGATATATAGGGCTTGCTGCTTTGCTGTCTATAGGCTTTATTCTATTTTGTTTATTTTATACGAAGCTACCAAAACATATGCTTATATGGAGTGTTCCTGCATGTTTTTTAGGATTCATTATTGGCAATATTTTTCTCTTAAGTTTTGGAAAAATTAGAATTCTTAAAGAATGGAGAAACTTTGTTCTTAGTTTTAGTAAAAAACAGATTATCAAAGCCTTCTTTTTCTCTGTTATCATACAACTTATTGTAATAACATCAAGTTATATAATTTTTGTTGGACTTAATCTTTCAATATCTTTTTTTGAACTTGCCATATTCATGCCAATTATAATACTAATTTCAATGCTTCCAATATCTGTCTCTGGCATAGGAGTAAGAGAGTGGTGCTTTGTTTTATTTTTTGGCAATTCCTTAGGAGCAGCTAATGTTGTAGCAGCCTCTTTTTTATGGTTTCTTTCTCAGGTTTTTGCTTCCTTACTGGGCGGAGTTGAGTATCTAAGAGTTAAGAATCTTTTGAATATAAAGAAGGAATAAAAATATCTTTAAATCTCTTAAGTTATTTGGAAATGGGGCGGTTTTAAGTTTATTTACAACTTCAGGCTCTTTCAGTTTTTCTTTAATTATATCTAAATTATATTTCCTCACTATTTCTTCTGCAATGTAAAAAATATCCTCTCTTCTTTCTCTTAATGGTGGTATTCTAAAAAAAATAGGATTAAGAAGTTTAAGCAGACTTCCAGAAAACTCTCCCTTTGCAACTTTAATTCTTATATCCTCCTTACCTATAAGAATAAATTTTATATCTGGAAAATCTATGGGAGTTATATCTCCTACTCTGTAAAATTTACCATTTTGAATTGCCTTTTGAAACTTTTTTTGAAAACTCTCTGGCATACTGTCAAACTCTTTTATTACAAGAGTTCCTCCTTCTGCATGTCTTAAAACTCCTCTTTTTCCCTCTTTGCCAAGATAGCCTTCTTTTATCCCAAAAAACTCTTCTTCAAGAATTTCTTCTTCCATATCGCAAAAAATCATTACAAGAGGTTTTCCTCTACGAGGATTATTCTCTGCATAATATAATGCTGCAGCAAGAAGTCTCTTACCAACAGCTCTTTCACCATAAATAAAAATATTTCTGTCTTTTGCATTTTCTTCAAATAAGTTCTTAAGCATATTTGCAAAAACAGGATTTTTTGTTTCAAATCTAAACTTTCTTAACTCATAAAACCTTTCAGTGGAAAGCTGGATCTCCTCCAGTATGTTAAACTCCTTTGAGATAGATATAAATCTATCCATCGCATTTTGAAGAATCTCCATTGAATCATATTCTTTTATTCTGAAATATCTCTTCGCAAGCTCAAGAAAAAGCTCACGATTATCAACAACAGATGGAAACAATAAAGCTTGCGCACCATAAGAAGAAAGATCTGAAAGTAATGCCATATCATAATAACTCTTTAAAGCAGAGCCTTTCTGAGGAGCAGAAGTTTTTATATCCTTTAGTCCATTCTGAGGAAAAATTTTATTCAAAATATTTACAACCTCTCTAAAAGGAGGACACATTATGTTTCTTCTAAGTGTATCTATATGATTTGTTCCAAAAACTGACTGTTCAAGAAAGACTCTATCTTCAATTGGCAGTTTAATAAGAAAGTGAATTAATTTTTTATACTTAGGAAAATCATTTATCATAAAAAGTAATCCAAGACATGGCAAAAGCCCGGCAAAGAATGCTTCATCCTTTTGAATATAAAAAAACTTTTCTGCCATAAGAGATGAAATTTCTGCACTTAAAACACCATAAGCCCATATGTATAAATCCTCAACCTCAAGGAAAAAGTCTCTTTCAATAATTATTTGCTCAATTTTTTTGGTTCCAATATAGTTAACCATTTGAGAAAAATTTGTTATCTGTGTTTTTCCGCATGGTTTATTAACCTCATTAAAAATCAGATAAGCAATCATAGGATCATACTTTATAAAAACAGAAATTTTATCTGAGTTTCCTACTAAGAGTTCTCTAAACTTGGATACTGTATGTTGGAATACAGGAAGACTCATGACATTTATTATAATAAATAAAGCAAGTAAAATTAAAGGAAAACGATGTACAAAGAAAAAGATTTTGACATAATTGTTGTTGGAGCTGGACATGCAGGATGTGAAGCAGCTGCAGCTGCTGCAAGAATGGGGCTTTCAACTGCTCTCTTTACAATATATCTTGAAACAATAGCACAACTTAGTTGTAATCCTGCCATAGGAGGACTTGCCAAAGGACATCTTGTAAGGGAGATTGATGCTCTTGGTGGAATAATGGCAAAAGTAACAGACATGGCAGGTATTCAATTCAAAATGCTAAACCGTTCAAAAGGTCCTGCTGTATGGTCTTTACGTGCTCAGGCTGACAGAATCCTTTATAATGTTTACATGCGAAAGCTTCTTGAATCAATAGAAAATCTCGCAATAAAGCAGGCAATGGTTGAAGAAATAGTCGTAGAAAATGGTAAAGTAAAGGGCGTTATAACTTCTCTTGGAGTATTTTATGGTGCAAAGGCTGTAATAGTAACCCCCGGCACTTTTTTAAATGGACTTATTCATATAGGACTTAACTCCTTTGAGGCAGGTAGAGCAGGAGAGTTTCCCTCAAAAAGACTTTCAGAATCACTAAGAAAACTTGGACTTAATATGGGAAGACTCAAGACAGGCACACCTCCAAGAATTGATGCAAAAACAATAGATTTTTCAAAAACAGAAGAACAACACGGAGACAATCCTCCTACACCATTTTCCTATTCAACAAAAGAAATTACAAATCCTCAAGTACCATGCTACATAACATACACAAATGAAAAAACTCATGATATAATTCTTAAAAATCTTGATCGTTCACCACTTTACAGTGGAAAAATAAAAGGAATAGGTCCCCGTTACTGTCCTTCAATTGAAGATAAAGTTGTTAAATTCAGGGACAAACCAAGACATCAAGTATTTCTTGAACCTGAAGGATTGGAAAGAAAAGAATACTATGCAAATGGTATCTCCACATCTTTACCATATGATGTTCAGATTGCCTTTATAAGAACAATTCCAGGACTTGAAGAAGCTGAGATAATGAGGCCTGGATATGCGATTGAATATGATTTTGTATATCCTACTCAAATAAAACACACCCTTGAAGTAAAAGGCATTGAAGGATTATATCTTGCTGGACAGATAAATGGCACAAGTGGATATGAAGAGGCTGCTGCGCAGGGACTTATGGCAGGAATTAATGCAGCATTAAAAATAAAAGGAATGCCACCTCTTATCCTTGGCAGAGATGAGGCATATATTGGAGTATTAATTGATGATCTTGTTACAAAAGGAACTCAAGAGCCTTACAGAATGTTTACATCAAGAGCTGAATTCCGCCTACTTTTAAGACATGACAATGCTGACTTAAGGCTTAGGGATTATGGATACAAAATAGGACTTGTTGATGAAAAAACCTATGAAGAGTTTCTCAAAAAAAGAGAGTTACTCAATAAAGAGATAAAAAGACTTAAAAGCACCATAATCAAACCTTCAGAAGAGCTTAATAAAGCTCTCCTTGAGGCTCAAACAACTCCTATTGAAGAAGCTACATTTCTTGACAAACTTCTTAAAAGACCTGAAATTAACTATGAATTTATAAAAAAGTTTGCACCTTCTGATGAGCCTCTTACAAAGGAGATTGAAGAACTTGTTGAGATTCATATTAAGTATGAAGGATATATTGCAAAACAGATGGAGCTTGTTGAAAGAATGAAACAGTTTGAAGAAAAGGTTATTCCTGAAAACTTTGATTTTAATATTCCCGGACTTTCAAAGGAAGTCATTCAAAAGCTTACAGAAGTATCTCCAAGAACAATTGGTCAAGCAATGAGAATTCCTGGAATAACTCCTGCAGCCATATCAATTCTCATGGTAGCAATCCAGAAGAAATCGGGAGTAAAGAAGTAAAACTGTGCATGATTTAAGGAATTTCTTAGTAGACTCTTTAATTAAACTAAATAACACAATAAAGCTGTCATGGGATAAAGAAAGGATTGATAGAATATCAAATAAATTTATCCTTTATCTTTCAGAGCTTAAAAAATGGAACAAAGCATATAATCTAACATCAATAGAGGACGAAAAAGAGATAGTAATCAAACATTTTATTGACTCTCTTTTGTATCTTACTTTCATTCCTGAAAAACCTTTAACTGTTGCAGATGTTGGCACAGGTGCAGGATTTCCCGGAGTTCCAATAGCTATCGTAATGCCTTCTTTAACTATTACACTCATTGAGCCTTCATGGAAAAAGTGTGCCTTTTTAAAAAACATAAAAAGAATACTTAAGCTTGAAAATATTGAAATCGTAAAATCAAAAGCAGAGGAAGTCCAATCTGAGTTTGATATAGTGGTATCAAGAGCATTATGGAGCATAAGGGATTTCATTCAAAATTGCAGTCATTTAATTAAGAAAGACGGATACTTCCTAATAAGCAAATCACTAAAAATTCAAGAAGAACTAAAGGATTTACCTAAAACATACAAAACAGAGACAAAAGAGTTTGAACTACCCGATATTAATTCTTCGCATAAAGTAGGTAAAAGATATATAATTAAAATTGAAAAATGCGAATCTTAGGAATTGATACTTCAACAAAATATGCAGGAGTGGCAGTTTTAGAGGAAGGGATACTGCTTGCTCAATCTGTAATGCAGTTTATGGCATCTCACTCAGAAAAGCTTCTTCCTGAGATTGCCCATATTCTTGAAATAATGAACATTCCTATTGAAACAATTGATTACTTTGCAATTACTGTAGGACCAGGCTCCTTTACAGGCTTAAGAGTTGGTATAAGCACAATAAAAGGATTGTGCTTTGTAACTCAGAAAAAAGTAGTTCCTGTATCTACACTTGAAGTTATTGCATGGCAGTTTCCTTATTGTGAGTATCAGATATGTCCCATGCTTGATGCAAGAAAAAAGGAGGTTTTTACAGCTCTCTTTAAATGGGAAAACAATAAAATTCAGAGAATTAAAGAAGACTCTGCTTTAGGGATTGATTCTGTTTTAGAATGGATTAAAGAGAAAACAGTATTCGTAGGAAGCGGAAGTGAGATATATAAGGAAAAGATAACTGAAAAGCTTGGCAACAATGCCATCTTTCTACCCTCAGTATACTCAGTCCCCCATCCTGAAATTGTAGCATATATAGGACTTCAAAGAATTAATGAAGCAATCAATGCAAAAGACTTAAAACCTGAGTATCTGAGAAAATCAGAGGCAGAGATAAAGATGGCTTAATTTTTAGATGAGCATAAAAATAAGAAACTTAAAAGAAGAAGACTTACCATATGTCCTAAATATCGCGACTCAGAGCTTTTCTTTACCTTGGTCATTAAAAACATTTAAAGATGAGTTTTTAAATCCTAAAACGATATTTAAAGTTGCAGAGTTTGATGGAGAGATTGCTGGTTATGTTGTTTTAAGAAAAATATTAGATGAAGCAGAGCTTTTGTCAATTGCTGTAAAGCCTGAACTAAGAAGAAAGGGAATAGCTACTGAACTTATGAAAAATCTCTTAAATGAAATAAAAGACTCTGTAAGATATTGCTTTCTTGAAGTGAGAGTATCAAACATAAAAGCGATAAATCTTTATGAAAAGCTTGGATTTAAGAAAGTTGGACTACGCAAAAAATACTATACTTTACCTGAAGAAGATGCCATTATTATGAGGCTTGATTTTTCTTAATAAAACTCTGGCTTTAGAGTTCTGTTCATCAAGTCAGATGCTGCTTTTTGAGGTGATTTCCCCTCATATATAACTTGATATATTTCATTTGTTATTGGCATCTCAACATCAAGCTTCTTTGAAAGTTGTACAGCCGATAGACTTGTCTCCACACCCTCTGCAATTGAATGCATTGTCCTTGAAATCTCATCAATAGATTCTCCTTTACCAAGCCTATACCCTACTGTATAATTTCTTGATAAGCTGGATGTACAAGTAAGCAAAAGATCTCCAATTCCACTTAATCCTGAAAAGGTTATCTCCTTTGCTCCCATCTTCTTGCCAAGTTTCATCATTTCGTGAAGTCCTCTTGTAATAAGAGAGGCTCTTGCATTATTTCCAAATCCCAAAGCATCACAAATTCCAGAGGCAATTGCGATAACATTCTTTATAGCTCCTCCAATTTCAGCACCAATAGGATCATCATGCTCATATACACGAAAATAGGGAGTACTAAAAATTTCTTGAAGAAGAAGTCTTTCCCTTTTTTCTGTTCCTGAGATAGTAACAGCTGTTGGTTTTTCCTGAGCCACTTCAATAGCAAAAGTTGGTCCTGAAAGAACATAAACTTTTTTATTTGTTATCTCCTCAAGAATCATGGAAGGTGTCTTTAAACTGCCTTTTTCTATTCCTTTTGATGCACTTACAATGATAATTTCATTGTTTAGTTTATTCTGTAAAGGATTAAAAACCGAACGTATATATTGTGTTGGAACAACATTTACAATAAATCTTGCTTTTTTAACTGCTTCAAATATATCGTCGGTACTGATTAAACTTTCTGGCAACTTAATATTAGGCAAGTATAATGGATTTTCTTTTTGAGAGTTTATAGTCTCTGCAATCTCTTTTTCTCTTGCCCAAATTATTACATCAAAACCCTTTTTTGCAAGAAGGGAAGCAAGAGTTGTTCCCCAGCTTCCCGCACCTATGACTGCTATGTATGGCATATTATTTTAGTTTTCCAAACTCTTTAAGTTTAAGCTCTTTTCTTTTTATTTTACCACTTATTGTTTTTGGAAG
>JANXCZ010000043.1 GCA_025060075.1 Thermodesulfovibrio sp. | reverse complement strand
TCACTTAAGGATTTAAAGGACTTTTAATGAGAGTATAAGAAGAATATTGATTGAAGGAGATAACTGGATTAGAAAGTAAAAGAGAAAGCATTCAAAGAATTTAAAGATTAATGCTGAGGGAAGTGAAAAGCCAAGGAAGATATACTCCATTAGCGGATCATCCATGGAAAAGAGGATATTTTACCGTAGTAATAAAATGTGACTTGATTTTAGGAATAACAGCCGTGAATAATTTTATTGGCATACTAATTTACTTTTTTGCTATAATTTCTTTAGCCCCCTTAGCTCAGTAGGATAGAGCACAGGTTTCCTAAACCTGGTGTCGCAGGTTCGATCCCTGCAGGGGGCATTAAATTTAATTTTCTAAAAAGAAGTTGCAAAGATCACTTCATAAATTAATCAATTTGGAGGTTTAATGGAAATTGAAGAAATAATTAAGGAAAAGCCTCATTTGCAGAGTCTACTTGAGCTTTATGAAAAAACAAGAAATTTTGTAAACCAATGTAAAGAGGATAAAGAAACGATAAAGTTTGACAGTGATATAGAATTAATTGATATTGTCTTAAGGAATTTTTCATCTTTTTTTAATATTCCCTATGAATCTATAGCGTTTCTAAAAAATGAAGTTTTAACAGCTGGCATAGATCCGATAAAAGATCCTCGTAGTCTTTGGTTTATTCCTATACATAGTGAAGAATTATCAAAAGAAGAGATTGATAGAATGCTTTTTATACTTAGTAAGCCTTTCTTTGTTTTTCTTAAAAGGGAATCTGAGCAAGCATCTTTTATGGATAAAGGTAAATGTCCTGTTTGTGGAACAGACTCCTGCCTTGCAATGATTACAGATAATAATGAAAAAATAATGATTTGTCCTCTTTGTGAACATGGTGGAAGTTTTTTCAGAATAGGGTGCCCTTACTGCTTTAATAGAGATTCAACTAAAATTGAAATACTTCTTGATGATGAAGATATAAGAGCAGAAGTTTGCTTTGATTGTAGCACTTATATAAAGAGTTTTAAAGAGAGTCATTATATCAAGTATAAGGATCCTTTCTTGATTGATTTGATTAGTCTGCCTCTTGATATTGTAGTGCAGAAAAAAGGATATATAAGAAGGGCTCCTAATTTTATTGGTTTAAGGATAATAGACTAATGGGAAAAAAGGTTTTTCACGAACTCATATCACTTGATGAAGCAAGGCAAATACTTTTTAGCAGATTTAAAGAATTAGTATCTCTTCCAATTGATTCAGAGGTTATTTCAGTTAAAAAAGCATTGGGAAGGATTACAGCAGAGCCTATCTTGGCAAAACTTTCCTCTCCCTATTTTCATTCAGCTGCAATGGATGGATATGCAGTTAAATCCATAAAAACATTTTTAGCAACAGAGCGAGAGCCTGTAAGACTTAAAATAGGCATTGATGCTCAATGGATTGAAACAGGAGATCCTCTTCCAGAGGGATTTGATGCTGTCATTCCTGTTGAGGATGTAACTGTTAGAGATGATTTCATAGAGATTTACTCTCCTGTGCCTCCCTATCATGATGTAAGAACAATTGGAGAGGATATTGTCGCAACGGAGCTTATAATTCCAGAAAGCCATGTAATAAGAGCCTCTGATATAGGAGCTATTTTAGCCAGTGGAATTATTGAAATAAGAGTGAGAAAGAAGCCTGTTATAGGGATTATTCCTACAGGTTCAGAGTTGATTCCTCCGGAAACACTTAAAGAAAGAATGCCTAAGCCACCAGAATTAATTGAGTATAACTCATCTGTTTTAGAAAATTTGATTAAAGATGCTTTAGCAGAGCCAAAAGTTTATCCAATAGTTGCAGACGAACAAGAAGAGATAAAAAATACTATTTTAAATGCTACTGAGGAATGTGACATGGTACTCTTAAATGCAGGTTCTGGATATGGAAAAGAGGATTTTACATACAAAGTGCTTAAAGAACTTGGTGATGTTATTATAAATGGTGTGGCAATAAAGCCTGGTAAACCATTTATTGCTGGGTTCATAAAAAATAAACCCATATTAGGAATTCCTGGATATCCTGTATCAACATTCTTCTGTTTTGAGCTTTTTGTTAAACCTTTGATTGAACTTTTTTATGGAATATCATTGAAAAAAGAGGAAAATCTTAAAGCAATACTTTCAAGACAAATATCTTCAAGTATGGGTGTTGATGAGTTTGTCAGAGTAAAGGTAGGTAGAGTAGGGGATAAATACATAGCAACACCAATCGGAAGAGGAGCTGGGCTTCTTATGTCTATTGTAAGAGCTGATGGTTACATTGTGATTCCTAAGGGCTCTGAAGGATTTTCACAGGGCTCAGAAGTAATGGTTAATTTATGGCGAAGAAAGGATGAAATTGACAATACTGTGGTATGTATTGGCAGTCATGATAATACTCTTGATGTTTTATACAATTTTTTAAGAAAAAGATATCCTAATTTTACTCTTTCATCTGCTCATGTTGGTTCAATGGGTGGTCTTGTTGCAATTAAAAAAGGTGAAGCCCATATGGCAGGTACTCATCTTCTTGATGAGACAACTGGAGAGTATAATGTTCCATTTATAAAAAAGCTTATGCCTGAAAAAAAAGTCATACTTGTAAATCTTGTTTATAGAATACAAGGATTTATTGTTAAAAAAGGAAATCCTAAAGATATCAGAAGCTTTAAAGATCTTTTAAGAGAAGACGTGGTTTTCATAAACAGGCAGGCAGGCTCAGGCACACGACTTTTACTTGATAAACATCTAAGAGAACTTGGAATATCACCATCTCAGATAAAAGGTTATGATAAAGATGAATACACTCATATGGGGGTGGCTTCTGCGGTTCTTACAGGTAGGGCTGATGTAGGAGTTGGTATTCTTGCTGCTGCGCAAGCACTTGATCTTGATTTTATACCAATAGCTGAAGAAAGATATGATCTTTTAATACCCTATGAATTTCTTGAACTTAAGCCAGTCCAAGCAGTTTTGGATATAATAAGTGAAGATAAAGAGTTTAGAAAATCAGTTGAAAACCTTGGTGGCTATAATACCAAAGATATGGGAAAAGTAGTTTACTCTAATTAATCTGTTTATTTTTAAGCTCTTCGATAGCTTTTTCAAGAGATTCTTTATCAATTCCAAGAATTCTCTTTGCACCTATATATCTGCTTAGGTAGTAGGGAGTCTCCAGGCTATCAATTGTTACTTTTTTTGATCTTGTTGATGCATGTATGAAGAGATTGTCTCCAAGGTATATTCCTACATGAGATGGAAATTTTGCATAGGTTCTGAAAAACACAAGATCACCTGGCTGAAGCTCATCTTTTTTAACTGGAACTCCAAGTGTAAACTGCTCTCTTGCACTTCTTGGTAGTTCTATCCCTACCATTGAGTATACCTTTTTGACAAAGAATGAACAATCAAGCCCATTAAAACTATTACCGCCAAATCTATACGGAAGATGAAGCATTTTCTTTGCAAATAAAAGAATTCTTTCCGTTATACTCATCTGTGAGAGATCTTCTGATGCCTTAATTTCCTCTATTTCTTCTGTTTTTTCCTCTATGTCTAACTTTGTAGAAGCCAAAAGAGGAATTTTTTCATTTTCTCTTAATGAGATATTTTCTGTCGGTTTATTTGAAGTTTTTACGATTAATTTTTGTCCTTTACTAATTTTATTGCTACTTAGACCATTAAGACTTTTAAGTTCTTCTACAGACATATTGTATTTTTTTGCTATTCTAAAGAGTGTTTCACCACTTTTTACAATGTGATAACTCGGTTCATTTGAATCTGATTTTTTTACATTTTTATCAGTTTTTTGAGGTATCTCTAATTTCATTCCCACTTGCAGTTTATTGTTTTTTAGATTATTAGCTTTCTTAATATCACTAACGGACACATCAAACTTCCTTGCAATTTGCCAGAGGTTATCTCCTTTTTTTACTGTATATGTTTGTGCAGATACAATACATGGGAGGACTATCAAACTAATTATAAAAGTAATTATTTTAATCATGGTTTCTTCCTCCTTTCTTAGACAGCATTGATTTTTTGAAAATCAAAAAGCCCTGGTAGTTCATCTAAACTTGAGATACCGAAAAGCTTTAAAAACTCTTTTGTTGTTCCATAAAGAAAAGGTCTACCAGGTATCTCTTTTTTACCTACAATCTTTATGAGTTTTTTTTCCATTAAACTTTTTATTGCATAATCTGAATTTACACCTCTTATTTTTTCTATTTCTGCTTTAGTAATAGGTTGTCTATAGGCTATTATTGCAAGTGTTTCAAGAGCCTGTTCAGAAAGTTTATTGTTTGTGTGCATTTTTTGAAAGACCTTTACCCATTCAGCATATTCAGGGTTTGTAACCATTTGATACGAATCTTCAATTTTTATAATAATAATTCCTGATTTTCTTGATTTATAATCCTCAATAAGTTCATGGATTGCCTCTTTAAGATTTGTTTCAGATATATTTAGTAGACCTTTTAACATTTTTATTGAAACAGGTTTTTCAGCAACGAATAATAAAGCCTCTATTATTCCCTTTATTTGTTCTTTTTTATTGAATAGGTTCATAATTTGTTTTGTCTATTATACAAAATCAATTTTTAAAAATCAATCACTTACTGCTGTGTGTGGTTACTATATTATGTCACATATATGTTAGCCTTTTTCGGACTTAAAAAGTATTTCCGAAAATAAGATTTTATAATGATTAATGCTGAAAAAGTTAAAAAGCAGAGAAATCAGCCGACCTATTTTTTCATTTATCCTGCTAATTTTAGACGTTTAGCCTTTTCAGCTACTGCATGGGAAACTGCTTGAGCAACTTTTTTATTGAAAATACTTGGTATAATATAATCCTCACTCAATTCATCATCCTTAATTACTTTAGCAATGGCATTTGCAGCAGCAAAAAATATCTCCTTATCAACTCCTTTTGCTCGAACCTCAAGGAGTCCTTTAAAGAGTCCAGGAAAGGCAAGAACATTGTTTATCTGATTTGGATAGTCAGATCTTCCTGTTGCCATAATTCTTACAATAGGCATAGCAAGTTCTGGTGCAATTTCAGGATCTGGGTTGGCAAGTGCAAAAACCACTCTATCTTTTGCCATTTTTTCAATATCTTCTGGTTTTAAAATATTAGGAGCAGAAAGCCCTATGAATACATCTGCACCTTCAAGGGCATCAGTTAGTTTACCTTTTATTTTTCTTGGATTTGTCTTTTTTGCAAGTTCAGATTTATAAGGATCTATATCTTCTTGCCTTCCTTCATATAAAATGCCAGCTCTATCACATACAATTATATCCTTTATTCCATAGTCAAGTAACATATATGCAGTGGCTGTTCCAGCTGCTCCAGCTCCTGAAATAACCACTTTAAATTCTCTTATATCTCTTTTTAATACTCTTCCTACATTTATCAATGCAGCAAGTACGACTATTGCTGTTCCATGCTGGTCATCGTGAATTACAGGAATATTAAGTTCTTCTCTAAGCCTTTTTTCTATTTCAAAACACCTTGGTGCAGATATATCTTCAAGATTTATTCCTCCAAAGGATGTAGATATTTTTTTTACTATGGATACAATTTCATCTACATCAGTTGTCCTTAAAGCAATTGGAAAAGCATCAACTCCACCAAACTCCTTAAAGAGCATACATTTTCCTTCCATAACAGGCATTGCTGCATCAGGACCAATATTTCCAAGACCTAAAACTGCTGTGCCATCTGTTACTACGGCTACGGTATTTCCCTTTATGGTGTACCTATATAGATGTTCGGGATTTTTATGTATATCAAGGCATACTCTCGCTACTCCTGGAGTATATACTCTGGCAAGATCTTCGGTGTTTGTTATATTAACTTTATTATATATTCCAATTTTTCCCCCTTCATGCACAAGAAAAGTTCTATCCATTACTCTTAAAATCTTAACTCCTTCTACATGTTTAAGAGCTTTTATGATTTTCTTTTCATGTTCCTCATCTCTTGCATTAACAGTGATATCTCTGATAATTTTTCCTTTTTCAACTTTTATAATATCTATTGAACCTAAATCTCCACCTGCGCTACTTATGGCAGATGCTATCTTTGCAAACATTCCAATTTTGTTTTCAATCTCTAATCTTAGTGTTATACTATAACTTGGACTTGGGACATATCCCATTTTTTGTCCTCCTAATTAATGGCTTCTTGTTTTCAATATTTCGTTATATAGCTCATAAAGAATGCTTTTGTAGTCAATACTTCCTTCTTCAACCTTATCCATTAGAGTCTCAAGTTGTCTTGTGAAATCCTCAGAAAGAAAATTTTCAAGTTCTTCTCTACTTTTCAAATAAGAATAAACTTTTTTGCCAAGTTCAGTAGGAATCAAAAAACCTTTTACTTCCCTTACATAGCCCCTTTCTATTAGTTTTTCTACTATTGTGGCATAAGTTGAAGGTCTTCCAATTCCTTTTTGCTTCATCTCCCATACAATCTCTCCATGAGTATAAAGAGGCTGTTTTGGTTGTTGCCTAAACTCCTTTGAGTGTGTCACATTGAATACTCCCTCAGTTTCAGGATATACATCAACTTTTAAAATCTTATTCCATCCATCCTCAATAATTTTTGTTCTTAAATCAATAGTCTGTTCTTTATCTAAGGCTTTAATTTTTATTTGAGAAAAAATAGACTTAATAGGCTTCATCTGACTTGCAATAAATCTATTAAATATCAATTCATACAGAAGAAGATGCTGTTTGGTTAATCCATCAATCTGTCCACTCATAACCATTGAACTTAACTCCTCTGGTTCTATAGCCTTAGTAGGTCTTATACACTCGTGAGCTCCTTTATCTGCCCATTGTTTTGGTGAAAAATGATTCTCTCCAAACTCTTCAGTTATAAACTCTCGGGCTAATGTTAATCCTATATCCGAGACTCTTTGAGAGTCAGTTCTATGATAGGTTATAAATCCTAAATATAAAAGGGTTTGAGCTAACTCCATTGTTTTATATAAGGAGAATCCATATCGGTCAAAGGCATCTTTAAGCATTGTGTCAGTTCTGTAGGGTGGTGGAGGATTTTCAACTTTTTCAGTTTTATTTATAACTTCTAAGGTAACTTCGATTAAATTATTTAAGAATTGAATCGCCTCGTCTTTATCTTCAAAATCAAAACTAAATTTTAATTTTTTTTCTTCTTTAAAGATCGTTACAATGATTTTATATACTCTCTGTCTGTTTTGTTTTTCTCTTTCTATTATCCAACCAAGCACAGGTGTCTGAACTCTGCCTGCCGAAAGAGTATACTTTCCAAATGTTTTATGAAGTAGTTGTGAAAACTCAAAACCAACCCATCTGTCTGAAACTCTTCTTATAATTTGAGCTTTTACAAGATTTAGATCAAAATCCCTTGGAGTTGCTAAAGCATTCTTTATTGCTCTTTTTGTTACTTCATGAAACTCCATTCTTTTTATATCTTTTACATACGGTTTCATAATTCCATAAATATCCCATCCAATTTTTTCTCCCTCAGTGTCAGGATCAGTAGCAACAAGCACTTGATCTACCTCAAGGGCTATTTTCCTTAAGCTATTAATTATATAGTCTTTACCTTCAATGGGTTCATATATAGGAACGATATCGTGATTAACATTTACTCCGTAGAAAGCTTCCTTTTTAGTAAGGTCTACTATATGACCAAAGGAAGAAGTAATTATTATATATCTGTCTTGAGTAGAAGTTTCATATACATCATGCTCCATTATTTTTCTTCTAATAGGTTTCCCAAAGAAATTTGCGATTGTTTTAGCTTTATTGGGAGACTCAACTACAATTAAAACAGGTTTTAATAAATCTTTTGATTCGGTAGACTTTTTTGTTATTAAGAAATTTTTTATTTTTTCTCTATCATGATCTATTTCCTTTAGAAGACAATCTAAATCAAGCTCTTTAGCAGAAATAAAATTTATATCTTCAGTAAACCATCTAATTTTCTTCATTAGATGATTAAATGCTGATTTATCATCAATTAAAATTAAAGACAATCCCTTAGTTATTCCACCAGCATACATTCTTGAAACTCTTCCGCTTGCCTGTAAATATCCTGTTGCATCAGATACAACTAAAAAATAACCTTCATCTGTAACTTTAAGTGTTAACTCTTCTGAAGATCTTAAAAGATCTAGAATTTCTTCTGAAGTAAGAAAACTTCCTATTTCACTACGAAGAGTATCAATCTTTTGCTTTATTTGAGATTTTTGTATTATCTGCTCATTTAAATATTGATATTTTTTAAGTTGTTCAAGCCATTTATTTATTTTTTCTGTATACTGAGGAAATTTTTTTACAATAAAAGAACGAATTGAAGAAATTCCCCACATCAGATGATTTAAATTTGATTCAAAGTTAAGAGAGACAACAATTTTGGGAACACCATAAAAAATAGAATATCTTACAACATGAGGCATATCAAAGCCTCTTGCAAGAGGATTCTTATATGATGCAATTCCAACTAAAACATCTATCTGCCCATTTTCGTAGGATTTTAATGCATTCTCATCAATTTCTTCATAGGAGATCGCTTTTATTCCATTTTGATTTAATCTTTCCACAACTTCCTCTACATAGTCTTTTCCCTTATCAGAAGAAAGAAAGACTAAACCGCCTTTTCCAAGTTTTTTAATCCAGTAAATGAGATCTTCTTCATAAGTATAGGCATCTACAACATTTCTCATATAAAATGTAGGAGTTCCTACTTCAAATCCAAGTAATTCTCTGAAAAGCTTAACTCTACTTGAACGGGGAGAAGAAGTAGCTGAAGAGACAACTAAAACACCTTTGCATTTATTTTTTATTTCATCTATTTGTTTTTGAAGTTCATTTATTTTT